>VBNY01000279.1 GCA_005877705.1 Gammaproteobacteria bacterium | reverse complement strand
GCACTCCCAAAGCGCGGGCCGCGGCGGAGAAGCCATTCAGCTCCACCACCTTGGCCAGAACGGCCAGCTGCGCCGGTGCCCAGATGAGACTCAAGCGGGTTTCAATTTCCTGGCAAGTGCGCCCATATTGTTTCACCCAGGAGGCACCCAGGCCAACCCTTGTCGGCATTAAAAAGGGACATACGGCGCCTGCGGCAGGCTCCTGCGGGTAGAATTCGCGGCCCAATACCCGCCAACCCCCGGGAGACCCAATGAAAATCTCGCTCCACGCGTTCTCCGTGCAGATCTACACGAACACGCTCGGCCACCTCTCGGGCGTTCTCGAGAAGGGGCTCGCCCACGCCACGGCCCGCAAGTTCGAGCCCGGCGTGCTGGTGAACGCGCGCCTCGCGCCGGACATGCTGCCGCTCTCGCGTCAGGTGCAGATCGCCTGCGACATGGCGAAGAATTCGGCGTCGCGCCTCGCGGGACTCGAGCCGCCCCGTTTCGAGGACACCGAGCAGACCTTCGAGGAGCTGCTCGCACGGGTTGCGAGAACGATCGATTACCTCAAGGGGGTGCCGGCCAGCGCGCTCGAGGGAGCGGAAGACCGCGACATCAAGGTGCCGGCGCGCGAGCGCACCCTGCAGTTCAAGGGGCTCGAGTTTCTGCAACGTTTCGCGCTGCCCAACTTCTTCTTCCACGTCACGACGGCGTACGACATCCTGCGGCATAACGGCGTCGAGCTTGGAAAACGCGACTTTACCGGCGGATTCTAGAATCTGCCTGAGGAGCTTGAAGCTTTAGCGCCCTTCAGGCCACCTGTGATTAGGCATCGCGGATGCGCGCGCGCCGCACGCGCGGGTCAGGGCGTACGCGTTGAATATGACAAACGGCGAGGAACGTACGCGCGTTTGCGGGCGGAACGCGAAGGAAATCACGGCGCCGCAGTGAGCGGCCTGCCACCCTACTTACGTGAGCGTCGGGCCAAAGTCGGATACCACCGTCTGCCTGACCTCGCGAACAGTCCGGGAGATGGGGAAGTCATTGCAGCCACAGAACGCCATGGCCGTGCGTACGCCTGCCAATTCGCAAGTCACGGCCGCTCCCGCGGCATCCGAGCCCGTCACAGCCGAATCGCTGGGATGGCAGCTGCGCGCGGCGCTGCCGCCGCTGCGTCTGCACTCGGTATCTCTGTACGATCACAAGGCCAACGTGTTGTGGCTGAGCGAGGGTGCGCTCGGGCCGGATGAGCACGGTCTGGTGGTCGAGGCGCTCGAGCGGCTGTCCGCCGCGACGTCGCAGCACTGTTATGAGAACAGCCTCGAGGACGGCCGAGTCGCGATCTTCCTGCCCGTGCGCGCTCCCAAGCGCGATCTCGTCGGGCTCGCCATGATCCTGGCCGACATCAAGTCGGTCGGCGATGGGGTTCTGGAACGGATGGTGAGTCCACCAGTGCGGGCGATCATGCAGAGGGTGGCCGTGCTGCTGAGCCCCATGGCGGGCCGCGTGGCAAGCACCGACTCGACGGGGCTCACGCTGGAGTTGACGGCGAATCGCCTGGCGATGGCAGAGGGCATGGCGGCCGCCACGTCGACCGCGCCCGCCGGCAAACCTCGGGTGACCTCCTCGGCCGCCGAATCGCTCCCTGCGCATCCGGTCAAGGACATCCTGGAATTGGAGCTCGCTCCCGATCCCCCGCCCGGGGGGCCGGCGGCAACCGGCAAGTCGAGGACTCAGCCCAGCCCGGCCATGACTGGAACGTCCCGATCCCTGGGTCTCGATCCCGCGAGTGTGATCCTCGAAGTGCAGCCGTTCGTGAAGCTGCGCGCCGGGGGTCGAAGCCGGCGCTTCGAAGTACTGGCGCGCACGCCGCTGCGCGATTCGGCTGCGCTGGACGTATTGACCCTGCAACGGCTGCTGTCGTGGCTCGGCGCCCATCGCGCCGCGTGGAATGCCGAGCCGACGAGCTTCACGTTCAACCTGTCGATCTCCACGCTCGAGGACGAGCGCTTCCTGCAGCACGTCGCGGCCTGCCTGAAATCCAACGGCATCGCCGCGGAGACTCTCGGATTCGAGATCGCGGAGCCGCTGTGCGTGCAACGCCGCGCACAGGTCGAGCACTTCATCGCGCTGTGCGAGCAGCTCGGGTGCTTCGTCGTCATCGATGATTTCTCGTTCGACTCCGCGGTGCTGCCGCTGCTGCGCTCGAAGGCGCTGCGGCTCGTGAAGATCGATCCGAAGCTCACCTCGGCGGCGATCCGGGACAAGCTCGCGCAGGCGACGGTGGTCGCGATCGTGCAGGCGGTGAAAGTTCTGGGGATCCATTGCTCGGCCAAGCGGATCGAGTCGCAGGGATCGCTGCAATGGCTCACCGCGGTCGGCTGCGACTTCGCTCAGGGAACGGCCCTCGCGCAGCTGCAGCCCCTGGAAGCCCTGGCGAGCCCTCCAGCCACCTGATTTAAAGAATCGACCGGACGAGCCCCAGGCGCGCTTATCGGGCCGCGCAGGCGGGCGAGATGGCCTAAGCTTCCCCTCCACACGCCCAAGCGCACATCACCGCGAGATTGAGCCGTGCGCCGCTCGGGTGTCGTGCGGCAAGCTGACTCTTCAGGCCGGACATGCTGACGCTCGATCAATTCCGCTCCAACCGCAACGTGCTCTTCTGGAGTCTGCACGCAGCGGGCTGGGGGGCGTACGCGATCACGCAGTACTTCGGCGCGCTCCTTTACGAGAAGCCCTCGAGCTACGCGCGCGTCATCATGGTGGCGGCCGTCTCGGGCTTCCTTCTCTCGATGCCGATGCGCTTCATCTACCGGCGCCTGTGGGGCCGCTCGCCGCGCTGGATCATCGGGGGAGTGCTCGCCACCTGCTACGTCATCGCGCTCGCGCTGCGCACGGTCATCAATCTCGCGTACCAGCAATTCGTCGAGCCCGACTGGCACTTCAAGACCTGGTTCGAGCTGTTCGGAGGCGCGCTGTCCACCACCTACCTGCTGCTGTGCTGGAGCGCCCTGTATTTCGGCATCAAGTATTACGAATCCCAACAGCAGCAGCAGGAAGCCGTGTTGAAGGCGGTCGCGCTCGCGCAGGAGGCGCAGCTCAAGATGCTGCGCTACCAGCTCAATCCGCATTTCCTGTTCAACACCCTGAATGCCATCTCGACGCTCATCCTCGACAACCACAACCGCACGGCCAACCATGCCGTCACGCGCCTGTCGGAGTTTCTGCGCTACGCGCTCGACCAGGATCCGATGAAGAAAGTGACGCTGCGGCAGGAAATCGAGGCGCTCGATCTGTACCTGGGCACGGAGCGGCTGCGCTTCGGGGCGCGGCTGCGGCTCGAATACGCGATCGAGGAGCCGGCGCTCGCGGCGCTCGTGCCGAGCCTGTTGCTGCAGCCGCTGCTGGAGAACTCTCTGAAATATGCGGTCTCCGCGCGCGAGCAGGGCGGCTCGGTGCGTATCGAGGGCCGCACGCGCGGCTCGATGCTCGAGGTGAGCGTCATCGATGACGGCCCCGGGCTGCGCGACGGCTGCCCGCCGAGCGAGCGCCGGGGGGTAGGATTACGCAACACCCGCGAGCGCCTCGGGCTACGGGTCGACATGGCGCTGCCCCTGGAGACAGCCAGCGCCGAGGGCGAACCGCGCAGCGGGCAACCGCAGCCGTCATCGGCTCCCGTAACATGAGCGCGCCTGCATGAAGATCAGCACCATCATCGTCGACGACGAGACACTCTCCAGGCGCGGCATCGAGATCCGGCTGGCGGCAGCCGGGGACTTCGAGATCGTCGCCCAGTGCACTTGCGGCCGCGAGGCCCTCGGCGCCATCCAACTGTACAAGCCGGAGCTGATGTTTCTCGATATCCAGATGCCGGCCATGTCGGGATTCGAGGTGCTGGCACAGCTTCCGCACGCCTGCCTGCCGGTGGTGGTCTTCGTTACCGCCTACGACCAGTACGCGATCCGGGCCTTCGAGGCACGTGCGGTCGACTACCTGCTCAAGCCGATTGACGACCGGCGCTTCGACGCCGCGCTGCAACGGGTTCGGGAGCACGTGCGCGCGAGAAGCGCCGCCAATCAACGCGACCGGTTGTTGGAAATCATCGCTGACATCACCGGCTGCGGCGAGCTCGCCCTCGATGAGCTGCTAGTGCGCGGACGCGAGGCGCTCGCAACGCGCCACCCCGAGGTGCTGCCGATTCGGCAGGGACGCGAGACCGTGCGGGTACCGAGCGCATCGATCCAATGGATCGACGCCGCAGGCGACTACATGTGCATCCATGCCGGCGGCGACACGCACATCCTGCGCGGCACGATGAAGGAGCTCGAGGAGCTCCTCGATCCGAAGCTGTTCCAGCGAGTGCACCGCTCGACGATCGTGAACCTGCGGCAGGTCAAGAGCCTGCGCGCCCACATGAACGGCGAGTACTTCCTCACTCTCGAGGGCGGGCACGAGCTGAAGCTCTCGCGCACCTACCGGGACAAGATCGAGTATTTTCTCACCGGTCTCACCGGCTCACGCAGTTGAACTGGCGTGCTCGCTGAAATGGCGGCCGCAACCGGCATGCTGCTCGCGGGGCAAAGTCACGCCTTTGCCCCGCGGGTTGGAAAGAGCCGCGCGGTGGGCCTGCTGAAAGGGCCGTCCGGCCTCTTTCAGCCAATCTAACTAGGCGCGGAGCCGGAACGACCCTGGCGCGCAGCTGGCGTGGTCGCTGTCGACGCACAGCACGCAATTGCGCCCCGAGCGTTTGGCGCCGTAGAGCGCTTCGTCCGCGACCTGCAGCGCCGCCGCGGGGCTGGTGTCGAGCCGTGGCCCGACCATCGACACACCGATGCTCGCTGTCACGACCGGCACCGTCGGGGAGTCCTCGTGCATGATCTGCAGAGCCTGGACTGACCTGCGCAGCTGCTGTGCGATCTCGCGCACGTGCTCGGCGCTCAGATCAAAAAGCGCCAGCACGAATTCCTCGCCGCCGTAGCGCGCGGCCATGTCAAGCGGACGGCGCGCAAAGCCCTGCACGACCTGCGCCACTCGCCGCAGAGCGTCGTCTCCCGCCTGATGCCCGTAGCGGTCGTTGTACGCCTTGAAGTGATCGACATCTATCAGCAGCAGCGCGAGCGAGCGGCGGTCGCGCAGCGCCTGCTGCCACATGCGCGGAAAGTAGTCGTCGAAGGCGCCGCGGTTCTTCAGACCGGTGAGCCCGTCGCGGGCCGCCATCTCGCCCATCAGGCCGCGTTCGAGGAAGGACGTGCGCAGCTGCCGTTCCACACCGCGATAGACGAATGCCCCGACTGCGCCGGTGATGGTAAGCACGCTGACGTAGTATGCGATGGAGCCAGCAGCCTCGCCCAGGTAAGCCAGCGCAGCGCCGTGCGCGCCGATCATGAGAGCGTTCGCGAGCAGGGACTCGCGAAACAGCTGCCCGCCCAGAAAGAACAGCGCAATGCTGTATGAAGTCAGAAAGTAGAACGGATCCGGATGCCCGTCGATCATGCGGTTGGCGATGCCGATCGCAGAGGCGATGCTCAGCAGCGGCAAGGCGATGCGGGCGGCCGGCAGATACAGACGCTCGTAGAAGCTGCTCCACGACGCCCACGCCAGGAACAGGCACGTAAGGATCACTACGCCCAGCCAGCCGACCAACACGCCGTGTGCGGGCAGGCGGTCCAGGAACACAAGGCGCACCGCGACCGCAGCGGCGAGCAGGCAGATGGCGAGCTGAAAGAAGCGGGCGCGGGCGCGCACGCGGTCCAGGTG
>VBNY01000278.1:3945-5373 GCA_005877705.1 Gammaproteobacteria bacterium | reverse complement strand
GCTCGCCGTACGCATGGAGATGCCCGAGGACAAGGTGCGCAAGGTGCTCAAGATCGCCAAGGAGCCGATCTCGATGGAGACGCCCATCGGCGATGACGAGGACTCGCATCTCGGCGACTTCATCGAGGACACCTCGGTGGCGTCCCCGATCGACCAGGCGACGATGGAGTCGCTGCGCGAGACGACCCACTCGGTGCTTGCGCAGCTTACGCCGCGCGAGGCAAAGGTCCTGCGCATGCGCTTCGGCATCGACATGAACACCGACCATACGCTGGAAGAAGTCGGCAAGCAGTTCGACGTTACTCGCGAGCGCATCCGCCAGATCGAGGCGAAGGCGCTGCGCAAGCTGCGCCATCCGAGCCGCAGCGAGCAGTTGCGCAGCTTTCTCATGGATGACTGAGGCGGAACCGGTCGCAGGCGACTTGCGACGCGCTCAACGACTTGCCTCGCGGGCGAAAGCCACGCCTTTCGCCCGCCGCCGAACTGAGCGCTGAGGTGTGTCCGCTGAAAGCGCCGCAGGCGACTTTCAGCCAATTAACTAGATTCCGGCCTTGCCGAGGGCGTCGATGATCCGACGCAGCAGCTCTGCGAGCTGCGGGTGGTCGGCTTCGAACTGCACGGCCAGTGACTCAAGCTGGGTGCGGCGGCCCAGGGCGCGCTCGATGTCGCGCATGACCGTGCCCAGCAGCTCCCGGGCCTCGCCATCGACGGACCCCGGCTGACTCAGCCGTTCGTGCACTCGCGCGAGGAGCTCGCGCAGGGTCTCCTGAGTCATTTGCTTGCTTCCGGCCCCTTGCCCGCGCTCGATTCTAAACGAGAACGCGATCCGCGCTCCCCCTCACGTCCGCTGCGACAGCGCCAGTCTCACGCCGAGCCCCACGAACATGGCGCCAAGGCACCGATTGAGCCACAACGCCGCGCGCGATGCGACCTCGAGTTGCCTCGCCAGAAACGCGGAGGCCCAGGCGACGAAGATGTTCCACAGCGTGCCGGTCGTGTTGACTATCATCCCAAGCAGAACAAACGCCTGCACCTTCGTCGGGCTGTGCGCATCGATGAACTGCGGCACGAAGGCGAGAAAGAACAGCGCCACCTTCGGGTTCAGCACGTTCGTCGCGAAGCCCTGCGCGAACACCTGTCGCATCGAGCGCTGTTCGGAGGTTTGCGGCAGCGAGACGCCCAGGCGCCCGCGCTGTAGCAGCATCGAGACCCCCATGTACGCGAGGTATGCCGCCCCGATCCATTTCACCAGCGTGAATGCCGCGGCGGAGGTGGCCAGCAACGCAGACAGGCCGAGTGCTGCGGCCGTGATGTGCACAAAGCAACCCGCCCCGATGCCGAGCGCGGCCCAGACCCCCGCACGGAAGCCACGCGCCGCCCCGCGTCCCAGGACATAGAGAAAATCGACGCCGGGCGTGATGTTCAGCA
>VBNY01000278.1:0-3929 GCA_005877705.1 Gammaproteobacteria bacterium | reverse complement strand
CGATGCTGTCGCGCACCCGGCCGTACGTCCCACCCCAGGCGTCGGTCATCTGGGAGCGGATCTCCCACAGCTGGGGGAAGAACCGGTGTTTGGCGCCGGTCTGCAGCAGCTCGACCGAGCGCCCCTTGAGCGAGGCGGCGCCCATGCCGATCGAGCGGTGGATGAGCAGGATGTGATGCCAGCGGAACTTCTGGAACAGCTCATCGAGCTCCATCAGGCACTCGGCAACGACATAGGCGTCGTCGTGCCGATACTGCGAGTCGTAGACCTGCTCGAGCGTCAGTCCGCGCTTCTCCAGGTACTCGCTCTGGTAGGTGCGCCAGATGTGCGGCAGCATCTGCACCAGCACCCGAAAGCCGGGCGACTCCTGTCCGCTGCCGTTACCGAGCTGCAAGCGGATCTGCTGATACTCCTTCGGCGACATCGTCTCGAGCAGCTCGAGTTGCGCGATCATCAGCCGCAGCACCCGGTGGCAGCGGCCGAACAGGCTGAGCACGCGATAGCTCGCGGCCTGCGCCAGCTGCTCATCGATGTCCAGCAGCGTGCTCGTCGTGGTTGCACAGCGCACTGAAGGGCTTCTGGCACGCAAGCAGCGCCCCCGTGTTGAGATAGAGCTCGTAGTCGAGGCCGCTGCCGCCGGCCATCTGCGCGTAGAACTTCTCTCTTTCCATATCCGCCACCTGACCCTTCGCCTTAGGCTCGCTTCGGGCTGCCAATCTCGTATGGAGCAATGGACAAAGGGTAGGCACGCGGAAAGCGAACATTGTCCCAGAGTGGACTGTCAGAAGGGTCTAGCGTAGAACATTGGTCTACGATTTACGACTTTCATAGAACAACTGTGGACAAGATCGACCGCCAGATCGTGACCCTCCTCGAGCAGGACGCCCGCCAGTCCTTCGCCGGCCTCGGGCAGAAAGTCGGGCTCTCCAAGACACCCTGCTGGCATCGGGTGCGCGATCTCGAGCGCAGCGGAGTGATCAAGGGCTATCGGGCCGAGATTGACTCCGCGCAGCTGGGCCTGCAGGTGCACGCGTTCGTGCACGTCACCATCAGCTCGCCCAAGCACGCGGAGTTCGAGAGCGCGGCGCTCCGCCATCCAGCCGTGCTGCAGTGCTTCACCACCGCCGGCCAGGCGGACTATCTCATGCACGTCCTGGTCGCCGGCATCTCGGAGCTCGACCAGCTGCTGCGCATGGAGATCTCACGCATGCCAGGCGTGCAGCGATTGGAGACCACCGTGTGCATGAAGACCATCAAACATCGCGCGCCGATGATGGGCTGTCTGCGTTGAATCCCCTCAACGCGCGTCATGAAAGATGAGGCCCAGCGTGTGGCGCCGGCCGGAGCGTAACCGGCTCACGCCGTGGCGCATATTGACGCGATACACGCCGCGTGTGCCGCGCACCGGACGGTGATGGACTGGGAAGATCACGCCGTCGCCGCGGCCGAGCGGCACGACTTCGGCTCGAGATTGCATGCGCGGCCGCTGTTCCGTCAGCACAAACTCGCCGCCCGTGAAGTCTCGCCCCGGCTCCGACAGCAGGAAGGCCGCCTGCAGCGGAAAGACCTGCTCGCCGTACAGATCCTGGTGCAGGCAGTTGTAATCCCCTGCGGCGTACTGCAGCAGCAGCGGCGTCGGCTTGGTCTGTCCGGCACGGTGACAGTGGTCGAGGAACTCGGCGTGGGCGGCCGGGTAGCGCACATCGACCCGCAGCGCGCGATTCCAGCGGTTCGCGATTTCAGCCAGCGGCGCATACAGAGCGGTGCGTAGCGCGGCGATCGGAGGCGGCAGAGGGTAGGCGAAATATTTGTATTCGCCCCGGCCGAAGCCATGCCGGCTCATCACGATGCGGCTGCGGAACAGCTCATCGGATAGGTAACTCTCGGACAATGAGCGGCACTCGTCGGGGGAGCACATCCCGCCGATTACGGCGCAGCCGTCGGCTTCGAGATTGGCCGCGATCCGCTCCCAATCCAACGCTGCTATGCGCTCCAACAGGGCAGACGGCGGTTGGCCCCAGGGCCGGACGCGGGCGACGCTCATCAACGGTTCCTGAGGGGAGGCCTTCGTTCAGCCGTGCATGACAGCGAACAATGTAGGGCCTGCGGAACGACCTGACATTCCGTTCCTTGCTGTACGGTGCGGCTCCCGCAAAGTCCGTCGGCCGCCTGGCGCAGCCGCCGCCGCGAGTTCCCGGCGGCAGCGCCGGATTGCCGCGGCGCTTAGGTTGAGGGCCTACTGAGCCTCCTCGAGCGAGGCATTGAGCGCCACGGCCAGGGCCTGCTGACCGCTGAGGAGATCCTTCCAGGTAAGCTCCTGCCCCTTACGCCTGCCTTTCTCCGTGAGCTTCAGCCCCTCGGGCGAGATAGTGAGCATGTAGGCCTTGCCGTCCACCTCGAGCTCGCGCTTCAGCTGTTTGTCAAGCTTCGTAGCCATTGCACCCTCTAGAGCTGTGGCCAAACATTGCGGCGCTGACCATCGTAACCGCAGAACGGCCGGGGGGCCCACAATATCTTCCTAGGGCCGCGGACGCGATCCCGGTCACCATGGACGTAAGGAGACTGGCACCTCACTTCAACACGCCCTCAGCCTTGAGCGCTTCAGTCGTGTGCGGGCGGGCGCCGATTCTCTCGTGAAAGCGCTTGAGAGTCGGCCACTGTCCGATATCGAGATCCACGAAGCGGCCCCAGTTGAGCACGGTGAACAGGTATGGGTCTGCCACCGTGTATTGCTCGCCCATCAGGAAGGTCTTCGAGCCCATTGCGCCCTGCAGCCAGTTGAGACGCTTGGTGATATAGGCGCGCGCATACTGCTTCGTGTCCGCGGAAGTGTCCTGGAACAGCGGACTGAATGCCTTGTGGACCTCTGAATTGATGAAGCTGAGCCATTCCTGCAGCCGATAGCGCTCCATCGTGCCTGCCGGAGGTGCCAGCTTGGCCGCCGGATTGCGATCGGCGATGTACTGCAGCACGGTCACGTTTTCGGTCAGCACCTCGCCGTTGTCGAGGCCCAGCGCCGGCACATAGCCCTTGGAGTTGATTTCGTCGAAGTCCATCCCGTCATCAGTCCTGCGGGTCTTGCGGTCTACCTTGACCAGATCGAACTTGATTCCTGCTTCACGCAGCGCGACGTTCGAGGCCAGCGAGCAGGCGCCTGGAAGGATGTAGAGCTTCATAGAGTCACCCCTTTCGTGGGAACTGCTTGCGGGGATTCGCCGACAAACCCATTGCCGGAGGGCGCCATGCTAACGTTGCGGCCGGGGATGGCAAGGGGAGCTGTGCCATGAGATCGCTATGGGTCACGGCTGCGGTGCTCGCCGCGGCACTTGCGGTTGACGGTTGCAAGCAGAAGAAGCGCGAGCCCGTCCCGGGGCCGCAGGCTCGGCCGGGGACTACGGCGCAAGCGCGTGCGCGAGCTGCGGGCGACGACTCGGACCCGCACCGCACCCGGCACGGCGGCGCCAGCGGCATCTCCTGGTTCCAGGGAACCGTCGAGGAGGCGTTTTCGAGCACCTGCGCCGAGAGCAGGTCGATGTTTCGCTATTGAGCGCGAAATCGGCCGCGGCTGCTACAATCCGCAACGGTTGGGCCTGTAGCACAGCGGTTAGTGCAGGGGACTCATCGAAAAGGTGCCTTCGCGCGGAAACGCGCGAAGTGGACGGGACGAATTCAGGGAACCCTTCGGGATCAGTCAAGCTCTCATGGGAACCCTGAGCCGAGCCGCCGGTACACCGGCGGAAGGTGCAGAGACTACCTGAGGGCTCGAGCGCCCTTAATAACAGGCTGCGAGCATCCCGCACCCACACGCACGGCGGCTCGTGCACGGGTGAAGAGATAGTCCACTCCCGGCGGAAACGGCGGGGAACAGTGAATCCCTTGGTCGTAGGTTCGAATCCTACCGGGCCCAAGTCCCAGAACGTTCCACGGAC
>VBNY01000277.1 GCA_005877705.1 Gammaproteobacteria bacterium | reverse complement strand
GGAGTATCAGCCATTAGGGCCATTCCTCGCCAAGAATTTCGCCACGACGATTTCCCCGTGGATCGTGACGCTCGAAGCCCTGGCGCCGTTTCGGGCGCCCTGGACGCGGCCGCCAGGCGATCCGCAGCCGCTGCCTTATCTCGATTGCCGCGGGCTGCGCGACAGCGGGGCAATCGATATCCAACTCGAAGCGTGGCTCGACACGGCGCGCATGCGCGCCGCAGCGCTTGGCCCCCAGCGCCTGTCGCGTTCGTCGTTCCGCCATTCCTACTGGAGTGTCTCGCAGATGATCGCGCACCACACGGTCAATGGCTGCAACCTGCAGACGGGGGATCTCCTCGGTAGCGGCACGCAATCCGGCCCCACCCCCGAGGAGGCGGGCTCGTTGCTGGAGCTCTCGGCCGGCGGCAAGCGACCCATCACGCTGCCCGGCGGCGAGCGGCGCACGTTTCTTGCCGACGGGGACCGCGTCGTTTTCCGCGCCTGGTGTGAGAAGCCGGCGTTCGTGCGCATTGGTTTCGGCGAGCTCGCAGGTACGGTGCTGCCGGCGCGCGCGGCGAGTTGATGCGACTCGCGCCGTTGGCGCAGGCCGCTGCGGCCATGAAGACCTACAAGTACTACGATCTGATTCTCGGCGCCTACGTCTGCATCCTGCTGTGCGCCAATCTCATCGGCCCGGCCAAAGTCTCCACGCTCCACTTGCCGGTCGTCGGCGCGGTGACGTTCATGGCCGGGGTGCTGTTCTTCCCGATCTCGTATATCTTCGGTGACATCCTCACCGAAGTGTATGGTTACGCGCGCGACCGGCGTGTTGTCTGGAGTGGCTTTACGGCGCTGGTATTCGCGGCCTGCATGGCGGCGGTGATCGTGCACCTGCCGCCCGCGGAGTTCTGGAAGCCCAGGCAGGCGGCGGTCGAGGAGATATTCGGCAACACCCCGCGCATCATCTGCGCCTCGATCGTCGCGTTCTGGTGCGGCTCCTTCGTCAACAGCTACGTGCTCGCCAAGATGAAGCTGTGGAGCAACGGCCGCTGGCTGTGGACGCGGATCATCGGCTCCACGCTGTGCGGCGAGCTGGTCGATTCCGGCCTGTTCTACACGCTCGCCTTCGCCGGGCTGTGGCCATCGGGCGAGCTGCTTGCCGTCACCACGACGCAATACGTGCTCAAGTCTGCCTGGGAGGTGATCATGACGCCGGTCACGTACCGTGTTGTTGGATTCCTGAAGCGCGCCGAGCAGGAGGATTACTACGATCGCGGCACCAATTTCACGCCGTTCTCGCTGCGGGCCTGAACGGGAGCGCGCCTCCCTGCGCTCCCGTCCCGATCCCCATACGCAGCTCGCGCTGGCGGCTTACTTGCCGATCTGCTGGCTGACCTTGTTCTCCTGTTGGTTCAGCACCTTCTGCTCCGCCTTGGTGATATGGCCGCCGTTCTGGCTGGCCATGATGCGCTCTTCCTTGCGGATCTGGTGGTCTGCCTTGTGCAGCTTGGCGGCCTGAGCCTTGCTCAGATCACCCTGCTTGACCTCCCGGTGAATGCGCTTGTTCTGGTTCGCCAGGCGGTTGTTCACCTGTTCGCGGCGCGGATGATTCTTCTGCCACTGGGTGTCGGTGTCGGCCAGCGCGGTGGTCGTCAGGCCCGCCAGCGACATTGTCACGGCGGCCACAGTCAGGACAGTGCGTAAAGACTTCAACATGGGCAAGCTCCTCCACTGGTGAGCGAATTGGGCGGTGGTCATTTCAGCCGGAACCTCCGGCTCCTGGCGTTAACAACGTCGCAGCCTCCAGCGGTGCTGACGATCATTACCAAAAGTTAACCGCCGGTTAGCAAAGGTAATTGCCGCGCGAGCGTGAGTCAGGTCACAGTTTTGCGCAGCGCGCCCGGGCGCTGCCGCGTGGCTGAGCGCCGCCGGTAAGCGGGATGCGCACTCTTGCCGGCAAGCGGCGGGTGTTGTAGAAGGCGGGGCGTCACCGGCGGCGCGGCCACGCGCGGGTAGCCGAGAATGATCGATGGAGAGCAAGAAACGGAGTGCCCGAAGCAGCGCAAGCCTCGATCATTTGCAGACCAAAGCCCGCTACGGATCTATTGCAATGAGGTGCCCGACAATGGGACCCGCCGCGCTCCTGTGCTTGCTCGCCCTCGGCGCCACGCCCATGGCGGTCGGTGGGGAGTCTCCCGCACCGTCCACGTTCCGCCAATCGCGGGACGACGCCTGGTGGACGGGTCCGCTGTTGGCGGCCTCGGCAGCGACCTTGCCGCAAGGTCATTTCCTGGTCGAGCCGTACCTCTACGACTCCATGGCCTACGGGCGCTACGACCGCAATGGCACCCGGCTCGGGACACCGCGCGAGCACGATCTCGGATCGCTCACCTACGTGCTCTACGGCCTGGTGGACCGGGTGTCGGTCGGGCTGTTACCCCGATTCGGCTTCAAGGCGCCGAGTCAGGGACAGAGCAGCTCGGGAATCGGTGTGGGCGATCTCGGCCTGCAGGGTCAATACCGGCTCACCCAGTTTCAGGAAGGCCACTGGCTTCCGACCGTAGCACTGGTGGTGGGCGAGACGCTGCCGACCGGCAAGTACGACCGGTTGGATGCACGCGCGAGCGACGGCTTCGGCGCGGGCGCCCACACCACGACGTTGTCGATGTATTCCCAGAGTTACTTCTGGATGAGGACGGGAAGGATTCTGCGCGCGCGGCTCGATCTATCCTACTCGCGGGCGGATCGAGTCGGGCTCGAGGGCGTCAGCGTGTATGGCACGCCCGCCGGATTCCGCGGCCATGCGTGGCCCGGCGATTCCTACACGGCCGATTCCGCGTGGGAGTACAGCCTGACGCGCAACTGGGTTCTCGCCCTGGATGCCGTCTATGAGCACGATGCCAGCACCCGGATCGCCGGCGGCTATGTTGTACAACGCGGCGGCGCTCCCCAGCCCATCGACCTCGTGGCGAGTTCCGGCTCGAGCGACTCGCTCGCGTTCGCTCCGGCGATCGAATACAACTGGAACGGTCACGTGGGCGTGATCTTCGGCGTGAGGCTCGTTGCGCGCGGACGCAACACGAGCGCCACCATCACTCCGGCGACGGCGGTCAATCTGGTCTATTGAGGCCGGTGCGCGCCGTTGCGCTGACAGCAGCGGGCGCTGCCAGCCGGCGGCAAACGGGCCGGGCGCCGAGCCTTGCGGCCCGCGCCCGACCCGTGCACCGCGGCGGCTTAGCCGCGAACCTCGATCTTGCGGGGCCGAAGCGCCGCCCGCTTCGGAATGCGCACCGTCAGCACGCCGTCCTTGAGGTTCGCCTCGATCTTCTGCGCCTCCAGCTCCGCGCTGAGGGCAAAGCTGCGGCGGTAGCGGGTTGAGCGCACATCCGCATACAGCGCCTCAGCCTGCTCGGGCAGCTCGAACTGCATGTCGCCCTCGAGCACCAGGTTGTTGCCAGCGACGCGCAGATTGAGCCGATCCTTCGATACGCCCGGCATGTCCGCCAGCAGCGTGATGCCATCGCCGTCCTCGAAGATATCGACCGGCGGACGAATGGCCGATTCCACGCTCTGCGTGCGGCCCTGGACCGCGCTGGGCTGCGAATCCCGCTCGGCAACTGATGTGTTGGTGGCCATACGAATCA
>VBNY01000100.1 GCA_005877705.1 Gammaproteobacteria bacterium | reverse complement strand
CGTCATCGCTGCCGGCAATGCTCGCTTCGAGTTTCTGACGCCGTCGCTGGTGCGGATGGAGTACTCGCCTTCCGGGATGTTTGTCGATGCGCCCACTGCGGTCGCGGAGAAGAGGGACTGGCCCGCGGTCCAAGTCCAGTCGACCCAGAAGGATGGCTGGCTGACCGCCACCACTAGCGCCATGACCCTGCGTTACCGGCTGCGCTCCGGTCCGTTCACTGCGGCCAACCTCACGGTGACCTGGAACGATCCGGTCGGGACCGCACACGATTGGCATCCCGGTGACGTGGACCCGCTGAACCTCGGGGGGCTCACCTATTCCCTGGACAACATCAGCAAGTCCAACCTCCCCGAAGGGCAGATGGATCTCGAAAGCCCGGTCAACGACATGATTCCTGGGATCGACGTGCTGCTCCCCGAGGCGAAGCCGGGATTGTTGAGCCGCGGCGGCTACGCGTTCATCGATGACAGCCAGACTCCGGTGTGGAATGCGCGCAGGACGTGGATAGAGCCGCGCCGGCAGCAGAACGGCCAGGACTGGTATCTCTTCACGTACAACCGCGATTACCACGAGGTGCTCAAAGAGTACGCGCAGCTTTGCGGACCTATCCCGATGATTCCGCGATACGTCCTCGGCCCCTGGATCACGGATTTCAATTTCGAATACTTTCCCGATGCGGCGCAGTCCGGGCAGCCAGACTTCAAACGCTACGACCAGCAGTACCTCGAGGAGGAGGTCTCACGGCTGCGCCAGAACCTCATCCCGCTCGACACGCTGGTGTTGGATTTCGCCTGGCACAACTACGGATGGCAGGGTGGTTATGACTGGAGCCCGCTCATACCGCACCCCAATGAGCTCTCGAGCTGGCTGCATAGTCAAGGCATCAAGCTGAGCCTCAACGATCACCCGGGTTATGCCAACACCGACGAGAGCATCCTTTCATTCAACGACAGCCATGCGCCGGAGGTGTTGAAAGCGCTGGGCCGGCCGCTGCCACCGAAGCCCGCGTTCGACCTGGATATCTCGAAGCTGTGGAGGTTTTCCATCGATCCTCACGATCAGGGGCTGAGCCAGCACTGGTACACGGCGGCTCATAACGATGGACGCTGGAAGCCGATCCGAATCGGGCTGCCCTGGCAAGATCAGGGCTACAAGACCTATCACGGTATTGGCTGGTATTGGGCAGCGGTTCGACTGCCGGCAAAGCTCCCTCACGCGCTCTATGTGTATCTAGGCGAGGTCAACCAGAGCTATCGGATATTCGTCAACGGGAAGGAAGCGACGCACAGCCGGGTCCATTGGCCGCGACGATTGACCTATACCGACATAGCTCCCTACGTCGTCGCCGGTCAGCAGAACGACATTGTCCTGCGCGTGGAGCCCGGCGAGGACGGGGCCGGAATTCTAAGCGGCCCGGTCGCGATCCGGGATGTCGAGCCACCGAAGCGGATCTATTTCGATCTGTCAAACCAGCAGCAGGCCGAGGTTTTCATGCGCGCCCTGCACAAACCGCTGATGCAGCAAGGCGTGGACGTCTGGTGGGTCGATGGCGGCGGCGGTGCCGTTGACATGCCCGGCCTGAACAAGCAGCTATGGACCAACAAGGTCTTTTACGATTACACGCAGCAGGAGACCGGCCGACGCGGATTCATCCTGAGTCGCTACGGTGATTGGGGAAGCGAACGTTATCCGGCGTTCTTTACCGGCGACGCGTATTCGCAGTGGCCGGTGCTCGCCTACGAGGTCGCGTTCACCGCTCGCGGGGGCAACGTGCTGGTTGCCTATATCAGTCATGACATCGGTGGATTCCACGGCGCCAAGATCGATTTCGACCTATATGCGCGCTGGATCGAGTTCGGTACCTTCAGCCCGCTGCTGCGGATGCACAGCGCCCACGCTAACCCGCACGAGGGCAACATGCGCATGCCCTGGGTCTACGGCAGCCAGGGCGTAGCGCTGATGAAGAAATACTTCACTCTGCGTACGCAATTGATCCCTTACCTGTATACGTACGCCTGGCTGGCGCATAAGCAGGCCGTGCCGATCGTGCGGCCGCTCTACCTGCAGTACCCGGAACTGGAAGAAGCCTACCAACACTCCCATGAATACTTCTTCGGAGAGGAGATGCTGGTGGCTCCCGTGCTCGACCCGAGCGGCAATCAGACCATCTATCTTCCGCCCGGTCGGTGGATCGATTTCTTTACGGGCAAGCGCTACGAAGGCGGCGCGACATTCACTGCGCACTATGCGGTTGATGGAACGCCGGTGTTCGTTCGCGAAGGTGCGGTCATTCCCGAGCAGAGCGTAAGTGACTACTCGAATGCCAAACCGCTGGACACCCTCATCCTCAATGTCTACGGATCAGGTAAAGGCAGCTTTGATCTCTACGAAGACGACGGGCTTTCGCTCGCCTATACCAAAGGCCAGTACGCACAGACCGCGATGACATATGCCGCGAGCAGCGATGGCCTCCATCATCTCGACATCGAGCCAACCAAGGGTACGTTTCAGGGCCAAGTGCAGGCACGCTCATACGAACTGCGCATCCACGCGACTGACAAACCGTCATCGATATCCGTGAATGGCAGGGATGTCGGCCTGGGGACGTGGGATGCCGAGCAAGCCATGGCGGTCGTGGTACTACCGAGGCAGGCAATCCGGGACAGAATCAGCGTGACGTGGCGATGAGATCGGCCAACAGTTCGTTTGGGCCGAGCCCTGGCGGCGCGGCGCGCTTCATGCGATGAATGTGGGGATCAGACACTCTCGAGCGCGCGACCCAGGAACATCTCGAGCTGGCGAGCTTCCGCATCGGTAAAGGTACGTAGAAATCGGTTCGTTACTCTCATGGAGATCTCATGCATCTTTGGGAACATCGCCTTGCCCTCTTCGGTCAGCTCCAAGGTAATCCGCCGCCTGTCGTGGTGGCAGCGGTTGCGGCGGATCAGACCCTTGCTCTCGAGACGACCGATCATTCGCGCCATGGCTCCAGTGTCGTAGGACATTGCCCTACAGAGATCGGATGCCGAGGTCGCTCGGCCCAGCGCCAGCAACGCAATGATCGCCGATTGCGTGCTACTCACCCTCAGATGCGCAAGTCGCTGGTCCGCGGCCAGCTCGCCGTCAGTAGCGGCCAGCATCTCCGCTCGTAAGCGAGTCAGCATGTAGCCCATGTTCCGCAAGGGCTCGTAGTTTAATGAGTCGTACAAGTGCGCCCTCGGTTCTCCCAATCATCGCCAGTAAGCTAGGCGGCCGTAGACCCTGGAACAACCCACGTTCTGTTGATGTCGTGTTTCTCATCAAGAAACGTCAGAATTCACTTGCCACAGGTCCGGCCAACGGTCCGCGCGAAGCGCAAGACCCATTCCGCCTAGTCGCGCGCGAACCGCCGACCGGGATAGGGCTCTGGAGGAGGAAACTGTAGCGGTCCGCTACGCGCGGAACAATCCGCGCTGCGTTGACAGAGCGTTTCCCAAACGGAAGCA
>VBNY01000099.1 GCA_005877705.1 Gammaproteobacteria bacterium | reverse complement strand
TCGGCATCCGCCGGCGGCTCGCGCCGCTGATGGAGAACGACACCGAGCGTATCAAGCTCATGAACGGCCTGCTGCTGTCCATGCCGGGCGCGCCGATCATCTACTACGGCGATGAGATCGGGATGGGTGACAACATCTTCCTCGGCGATCGCAACGGGGTGCGCACTCCCATGCAGTGGAGTCCCGACCGCAACGCGGGCTTCTCACGCGCCGATCCGCAGCAGTTGTATCTGCCGCCCATCATGGACCCCATCTACGGTTTCCAGGCGGTGAACGTGGAGGCGCAGACGCGCGACCGCTCCTCGCTGCTGAACTGGATGAAGCGCATGCTGCAGGTGCGCAAGACCTCCCAGGCCTTCGGCCGCGGGACCCTGCGCTTCATCCGCCCCGGCAACCGCAAGGTGTTGGTATACCTGCGCCAGTACGGCGCGGACACGATCCTGTGCGTCGTCAATTTGTCCCGCTCGGCGCAACCGGTCGAGATCGACCTGGCGGAGCACAAAGGCGCAGTGCCGATCGAACTGCTCGGCCGCACGCCGTTTCCGCCGATCGGCGAGCTGCCGTATCTGCTGACCCTGCCGGCCTACGGGTTCTACTGGTTCCTCCTCAGCCGCGAGGCGCAGGCGCCGCCCTGGCACGATGAGCGCCTGGCGCCGGAGGATCTGCCCGTGCTGGTGCTGATCGAGACCTGGGACAGCTTCTTCCCGGAGCGGGTCGCCCCCTGGCGCACAGGGGCTGCCACCAGGCTGCGCGCGCAGCTGGAGAACCGCGTGGTTGCGCAGTTCATCTCGGGCCAGCGCTGGTTTGCGGACAAGGGAGCGGCGGTGGTGAACGCCTATCTCAGCGACTACATCGAGCGCGAAGGTGCCCTCGAGCGTTGGCTCGTGGGGATCTTCAGCGTCGAGAGCAGCAACGAGACCCGTCAGTACTTCGTCCCGCTGGCGCTCGCATTCGAGGACGCGGAGGAGCCGCGCTGCAAGCGATTGCAGCCCGCGGCCATCGCCCGTGTACGGCAACGGGCGGCGGTCGGCGTTCTGGCCGACGCCAGCGCGGACGAGGACTTCTGCCGCTCGATTGTCGAGGCGATCGGAGCATCGAGGGAACTGCGCACTCGCCTCGGCCATCTGCGTTTCTGGCCCACAAAGGTGTACGCACAGCTGCGCGCAGACCCGGCGGTCGAGCTGCCCGTGAGTCCCACCCCGGGACAAGGCGGCAATACGACGCTCAGGGTCGGGGAGCCGTTCTTCCTCAAGATCTATCGCACACTGCAGCCAGGGGTGAATCCGGAGCTGGAAATCGGTCGCTACCTCACAGAAGTAGCCCCGTTCCCACACATTGCGCCCGTGGCGGGAGCCCTGGAATACGAGAGCCAGGATGGCACGCCCTGCACGCTCGCCCTGCTGCAGGCTTATGTTGCGAACCAGGGTGACGCTTGGGATTACACCGTGGCCTACCTCGCGCGCTTCATCGAGGACCGGCGCACCGGCGGAGCGCTTGACGTGGACACGCACGGCCTGTATCTCGCGCTGGTGAAGACGCTCGCGACCCGGACCGCCGAGCTGCATCGCGCACTCGCGAGCCCGACTTCCGATCCGGCCTTCGCTCCGGAGCGGATCACCGCGAACGACATCGCGGCGTGGCGCCTCCATGTGCGCGCCGACGCTGAGTCAGCACTGGAGCTGCTCGCAAGCCGCGCCTCGCACCTGCCCCAGTCCGTGACGACGGAAGCGCAACGTGTGCTCGCGCTGCGCGAGCGGCTGCTCGGATGGATCGAGAGCGCAGTCACGACTGCGCCCCGGGCGATCAAGGCTCGCCGCCATGGCAACTACCATCTCGGGCAGGTTCTGCTGCAGCATAATGATTTCATCATCGTCGACTTCGAGGGCGAGCCGGGCCGCACGCTTGCCGAGCGGCGCGCGAAGCATTCACCCTTGACGGATGTCGCGGGGATGTTGCGTTCCTTCGGGTACGCGCGCCAGGCGGCGCTGCAGCAAGGCTTGCTGGAAGCCGCTCACGACGGCCACAAGTTGGCGCCACTGCTCGAGCAATGGGAGCAGCAAGCCCGCCAGGTGTTCCTGTCGGCGTACGACGCGGTTGCGCGCGCCGGCGGCTTGTACCAGTCGCTGCAGGAGATGCAGCCGCTGCTGCGGCTGTTTGAAGTTGAGAAAGCGCTGTACGACGTGCGCCATGAGCTCGACAACCGGCCGGATTGGGCCGGCATGCCGCTGCGCGCCCTGGGCGCCTTCGCCGGGTGAGCGCCTGCCGGGAGAGCCGGACCGACGAGCGCACCCCCGTCCGCAGCCCACCCCGTTGGCTGCCGACGCCCTGAATTGCCTTGGATCAAGGCGGCGGCGGTCCCCCGGCGACTACGATAACGACGGAACTCGTCTGGCCCAGCTCAGTCGAACGCGCAAGTTCTGCTTACCTCAGGTCACGGGAGGCATGTATGAAAGACGCAAGCCTGAAATTCCGTACCGCCTGGCTGTTGTCCGCCCTGGCACTGCTCGCCGCCTGCTCGGGCATCCCACTCAAAGAGCGGGAACAGCAGGAGCGCGACCGCTTCCAGGCTTACGCCGGGGATCCGGTCGACCACATCACCTGGCTGGGCCGCTTCGATAGCTGGCAGCCGATCGGGCGCCATGAGCTCGTCGTGTGGACCGGGGTCAACGAGGCCTACCTCATCAAGGTCGCCCCGCCTTGCGAGGACCTGGAGTTCGCAAACCGTATCGGCCTGACCTCGACTGCGGGCACCGTCAGCGCGCGCTTCGACTTCGTGAAGGTGCGCGGCTGGAAATGCCAGATCGAGCAGATCCGCCCGGTCGACTACAAGCGGATGTGGCAGGACCTGCGCAAGGAGCTGCAGGAGGCGAAGGCGGGCAAGGAGCCCGGCGCGAGCTGACACAACGGCGCGTCGCGGGCAGTCCTGCGGATGCTGTCGGGGCCCGGCAAGGGTCGCGGCAGCATCCTGCACTGCGCGCTGCTGGGGTAGTTTAGCGGTACCCCCTCGCCTGCAAGGTGAACAGATGTGCGTAACGGCCGTCGAGGCGCATCAGCTCCTCGTGGCTGCCTTGCTCGACGATGCGCCCGCGGTCGAGCACGGCGATCTGGTCGGCCATGCGCACCGTGGAGAAACGGTGGGAAATGAGAATCGTGATGCGCTCGCGCGCCAGCTGGCGGAAATGCTCGAACACTTCGGCTTCCGCCTGCGCGTCCATCGCTGCCGTAGGCTCGTCCAACACGAGAATGTCCGCCCGCGTGCGCATGAAGGCGCGCGACAGCGCGATCTTCTGCCATTGCCCGCCTGAGAGCTCGCGCCCGTCGCGGAACCATTTGCCGAGCTGCGTCCGATACCCCGCCGGCAGCGTGTCGATGAAGTCGCTGGCGCGGCCCTTGGCGGCCGCCGCGCACCAGCATCTGATAGCGGGCAAAGTCCTGGAAGATGACGCCGATGCGCTCGCGCAGCGCCGCCTCGTCCCATTCGGCGAGGTCCTGTCCATCCAGCAGGATGCGCCCGGAAGTCGGCGGGTACAGGCGCGTCAGCAGCTTGATGAGAGTCGTCTTGCCCGAGCCGTTTTCTCCGACGAGCGCCAGGCTCGCACCCGGCTTGAGATGCAGAGTGATGTGTTGGAGAGCGAGCTCCTCGGCGTCCGGATAGGCAAAGCTGACGTCCTCGAAGCGCACACCGTCCTCGGGATGCGGCCCGCGGGCGATCACGCCGGTCGGCTCCGGCACTTTCGTCTCGAGATACTCGTAGAGAGTCGACAGATACAGGTTGTCCTCGTACATGCCACCTACAGCGGAGAGCATCGCCGAGACGGCGGACTGTCCCTGACGGAACAGCGCGAGGTACATCGTCATCTGCCCCAGCGTGATGACTTTTCGTACGGTGCTGACTGCGATCCACGCATACGCGCCATAGAGCGCCAGAGTCGCGATCAGCCCCAGCCCGAAGCCCCACGCATCGCGCCGGATCGTCAGCGCGCGATCCTCCCGGTACAGCCGCCGGAAGATGTCGCGATAGCGCTCCAGCAGGCGCGGACCGAGGCCGTAGAGCTTCACTTCCTTGGCATGGTCCTCGCGAGCGAGCACGGTCTCGAGATACATCTGCATGCGCGTCTCGGGCGAACGCCAGCGAAACAGGCGAAACGCATCCCCGGAGAATTTCGCTTCCGCGACAAACGCCGGCAACCCGGCAAGCAGCAACACCGCGACGGCCCACGGCGAGAAGTGAACCAGCAAGGCGCCGTAGCTCATGAGCGAGATGCCATTCTGCACCAGTCCGAAGGTACGGGTGACGAGGCTCAGAGGTCTGGTCGAGGCCTCGCGGCGGGCGCGCGTCAGCTTGTCATAGAACTCCGAGTCCTCGAAGTGCCGCAGCTCGAGCGTGAGGGCCTTCTCGAGGATCATGACGTTGACTCTCTGCCCAAGCTGGGCGCGCAGCAGCGACTGGCACAGCGACAAGCCGCGCTGAGCCGCCGCGATCGAGGCGACCAGTGCGCCTTCCAGAATGACGAATTCGACCACGCGCGTGGCCTCGGTGCCGCCGGCGCGGATCGCGGCCACCACCGCATCGACAATGAGCGCCCCGACATACGCGACCGACGCCGGCAGAATGCCCGCGATGACCGTGAGCACGGCCAAAGCTATTGTCAGAGCGCGGTTCGTGCTCCAGACGAGCTCGATGGCGCGCCGGCTGTAGCGGAACACCCCGAAGAAACCGCGCACCGTGACGCCTTCAGAGTTGCCGGCAGGCGCGGAAGTGCCCCGCGGCACTGGGTGCGCAGCGTTGGCCATCAGTGCTGTTGCTGCGAGGCCGAGGTTGCCGGCGCAATCGGCTGTTTGACGTTCGCGGGAGCCAGCCCGGTGATCAGCCGTGAGCCGCGACGGAAGAACACGTAACTGTAGACCCACGACAACAGCACCGCGAGCCGATTGCGAAATCCGATGAGCACCGTGACGTGCAGCGCCATCCACGCAAACCACGCGAGCAGACCCCCGAAGCGCAGCCGCCCAAGCTCCACCACGGCCCGGGACTTGCCGACCGTTGCCATGGAC
>VBNY01000059.1 GCA_005877705.1 Gammaproteobacteria bacterium | reverse complement strand
TGTTTGCCGTAGCCAACACGCCGCAGGCCATCTACGAGCTCGGCGTCGAAGGCGTGAAGCCTTATCTCAAGACGGTCGGACTGTACAACACCAAGGCCAAGAACCTGATCGGGCTGTGCCAGCAGCTCATCGAGCGCCACGGCGGTGAGATCCCCTCCGACCGCGAGTCGCTCGAGGCGTTGCCCGGCGTGGGACGCAAGACCGCGAGCATCATCCTCAACATGGTGTTCGGCCAGACCGAGATCGCCGTCGACACGCACATTTTCCGCGTCGCCAATCGAACGGGACTGGCGCCCGGCAAGACCGCCCGGGAGGTGGAGCAAGCCCTGGTTGCAGACACGCCGGAGGAGTTCAAGAAGAATGCCCACCATTGGCTGCTGCTGCACGGCCGCTACGTCTGCACCGCGCGCCTGCCCGCCTGTCCCCGGTGCATCATCCGGGATCTGTGCGAGTATCCGCGCAAGACACCGCCGCGGGCGCGGCCCGGGCCGCGCAAGACCACGCCACGGACTCGGGCCTCTCTCGCCTGAAGGAGCCCTGCCCGTTGCCAAGCCGCATTTTGTCACTGACACGCTGCCCTGTGCTCATGCTTGGTGCAATCAGCATGTTAGCAGCAGCGCAAGACCACTCTGGAGGGCATGCCTCGGGGCACGCCTCAGGCCTCGCGTCCAGGCTCTACGCCGAGATCGTGAACAAGGCTGCAGCAGCAGGCTTCGATAGAGTCACGGTGCTCTATCTGGACCCGAGGATCATGACGAGAGTCGCGGTGACTCCGCAGGCTCTGGCGCAGCTCGGTTGCCGCCTGGAGATTCGCAGCGATTCCCCCAAATGGGCGGATCTGGTTGCCATTCTGCGCTCGCAGAGCGTTACCGCAGCGGATCGGCCTGCGGGGGAAGTTCGCTGGGGGACCTGTACTTCGGTCCGTACTATGGCCCACAGATGGACGGCCTGACGGTGTTTGGTTATGTCGGCAAGCTGACGGTGTATTTCCCGGCCGCGCTTCCGAAAAAAATGACCGCCTACATTCAAGGTCTCGGGTGCTGAGAGCTGCGTTGCTACTTCTTCGGCACGTACAGATCGGTCAGCGTGCCTTCGACCGCATCGGCGGCCGCGGCGACGGTCTCGGACAGCGTCGGATGCGGATGGATCGTGAGCCCGATGTCGGCCGCGTCGCATCCGGTCTCCACCGCGAGGGCGATCTCGCTGATCAACTCGCCGGCATTCGTGCCCACGATGCCGCCGCCCAGCACGCGGTGGTTGTCCGGATCGAACAGAATCTTGGTGAAGCCGTCCTCGCGGCCGAGTGACAGCGAGCGGCCGCTGGCGACCCAGGGGAATGCGCCTTTCTTGAACGCGACACCGCGGGCGTGCGCGTCCGTCTCCGTGAGCCCCACCCAGGCGATCTCGGGATCCGTGTAGGCGACCGACGGAATCACGCGCGCATCAAAGGCACGCCGGTGGCCGGCGGCCACCTCGGCGGCAACCTTCGCTTCGTGCATCGCCTTGTGCGCGAGCAACGGGGGAGAGGCGATGTCCCCGACCGCGAAGATGTGCGGCACGTTGGTGCGCATCTGCTTGTCGACGGGGATGAAGCCGCGCTCGGAGACGGTGACGCCCGCCATGTCGGCGCCAATCGCCTTGCCGTTCGGCACGCGACCGACAGCCACCAGCACACGCTCGAACAGTTGCGGCGCGGGCGCTTTCTCGCCCTCGAACGTGACGCGCAGCCCCTCGCTCAACGGCTCGACGTGCCCGACCTTGGTGGCGAGCAGGATCTGCTCGTAGCGCGAGCGGATGCGCCGCTCGAGCGGCCGCACGAGGTCCGGATCGCAACCGGGCATGAGCTGCGGCGTGAGCTCCACCACGCTCACGCGGCTTCCGAGCGCCTCGTAGACGCACGCCATCTCCAGCCCGATGATGCCGCCGCCGACGACCAGGAGGCCGCCGGAGAACTCCGGCAGCTCGAGCGCATCGGTGGAATCCATGATGCGCGGGTGCGCCGGCAGTCCCGGCAGCCGGATCGCCTCCGATCCGGCCGCGATGATGCATTGCTCGAAGTGGATGCGCTCCGAGCCGCTGTTGCCCATCACTTCGAGGACGTTCGGACCCACGAAGCGCCCGGCGCCCTGAATGACCTCCACCTTGCGCTGCCGGGCGAGCACCCGCAGCCCGCTGGTGAGCTTCCTGACGACGGACTCCTTCCAGGCGCGCAGCCGCTCGAGGTCGATGGCGGGCGCGCCAAAGGCGATCCCGCGGCCGCCCATTTCCTCCGCCTCTTCGATGACCTTTGCCGCATGCAGCAGCGCCTTCGAGGGGATACACCCGACATTGAGACATACGCCGCCGAGATTCGGCCAGCGCTCGACCAGCGTGACATGCAGGCCGAGGTCGGCCGCCCTGAACGACGCGGTGTAGCCGCCCGGCCCGGCGCCGAGCACCAGCAGCTGCGTCGAGCGCTTGAAGTCCACTCCGGCTCGATCTCGAGTGGCGCCGCGCGGCTGCGGCATCCGCACCGTGTCGCCGGCGCTCTCGGGACGCGCGGCGACGGGCGGCGCGGCCGGTGTTGGTTCGCCGCGTGCGGCGGAGTGAGCCTTGCCGTCACCTGCGGCAGTGCGCGCCGCCGATGCAGAGCCGGCGAACAGGGGTTGCTTGACCGTCCGCTCCGAGTCCTCAGGACCGTAGGAGGCAGAGACGCTCGCCCGCGAGCCCGTGGCGGCTGCCTGCGAGTTGGTATCGACGCGCGCGATCAGTGAGCCTTTCGACACCTTGTCGCCGCGTTTGAGCAGCACCTCGGTGACCGTGCCCGCCGCGGTGGACGGCACGTCCATCGAGGCCTTGTCTGTTTCGAGCGTGACCAGAGGCGAGTCGACCGCGATGGCGTCGCCGGGTTTCACCATCACGTCGACGACCGAAACGTCGGTGAAGTTGCCGATATCGGGGATCACGACCTCGACGCGGCTCACGGGACCGCCTCGGTGAGCCCGCGCGGGTCGGCGAGCGTCTGGGTGAGAAATGTCGTGAATCGCGTCGCCGTGGCGCCATCGATCACGCGATGATCGTATGACAGCGACAGCGGCAATATCAGCCTGGGCACGAACGCGCCGTCGCGATACACCGGCCGCATCGCCGAGCGCGACACGCCCAGGATCGCGACTTCCGGCGCATTGATGATCGGCGTGAACGCCGTGCCGCCGATCCCACCGAGGCTCGAAATGGTGAAACAGCCCCCCTGCATGTCGCCGGGCGACAGCTTGCCCGCGCGCGCCTTGTCGGCCAGCTCCCCGAGGTGGCGCGCGAGCTCGTAGATGTCCTTGCGGTTGGCCTCGCGCACGACCGGCACGACGAGGCCGTTCGGCGTATCGGCGGCGAAGCCGATGTTGAGGTATTTCTTGAGAATGAGGTTGGCGCCGCTCGCATCGAGCGAGGCGTTGAACTGCGGGAATTCCTGCAGCGCCTTCACGCAGGCGCGCATGACGAACGCGAGCGGCGTCAGCTTGATGCCGGCCTGTGAGGCCTTGTCCTTCAGCTTGGTGCGCGTTTCTTCGAGACCCGTGATATCCGCCTCGTCGAATTGCGTGACGTGCGGAATGTTCACCCAACTCGCGTGCAGCCGTGGTCCCGAGATGCGCTGAATACGCGACAGTGGTTTGACTTCGGTGGGGCCGAACTGCGAGAAGTCGACGGCGGGAATCGCCGGCAGAGCCACGGCACCCGGCGCTGCGGCCGGCGCGCCGCCCGCGGTCGCGGTGCCCGAGCCCAACGCGGTCTTGACGAACGCCTTGACGTCGTCGTGGGTGATACGACCCTTGAAGCCGTGCCCGGCAACTCGCGTCAGATCGACACCCAACTCACGCGCGAACTTGCGCACCGAGGGTCCCGCGTGTGCGCGCGAGAAGCCAGGCTCATTGATCGGTGGAAGCTCCACGCGTGTGGGGGTTGCACCCGGTTGACCCCTCGGGGCTTCGGCGGGGGCAGGTGCGAGGGCCGGCCGGGCCGCGGCCGATACCGCAGCGGGTGCTGTCGAAGCGTGGCTGGGCTCCCTGGACGGGGGAGCCGCGTGAGCGGCCGATGAGACCGGCGCCACCGCGGCTGCCGGCGCCACCGCGGCTGCCGGTGTCGCGCGGGCGGCGGGCGCCTCCGACTCCGGGGCCGCCTCGGACCGCACCGTGGCGATGAGATCGCCGGCCGAGACTTTGCCACCCTTGGCGACGTGCACCTTCTCGATGACCCCGCTGGCGGTTGACG
>VBNY01000058.1 GCA_005877705.1 Gammaproteobacteria bacterium | reverse complement strand
ACTGTCGCCGCTCGAGGCCTGCATGAGCGCGACCGCGCCGGTCAAACGCTCGACGTCCCGACCCGTGGCGTTCAGCACCGCGAGCCGCACCATGTTCGGCTCCATTCCGAGGCGTACGTCGATGAGCTCGAGTGGACTGGTGAGCTCGGCGATGTCCTCGCTGCTGCCCGGCGCGCGGAAGTTGACGAACGTTCCGGCGCCCAGCCGCCGCGTGACGAGGCGCTCGGTTTCGAGCCGGCACAACGCGGTGCGGATCGTGGCGCGCGAGGCGCCGAAGGCCGAAGCGAACTGGCGCTCCGCGGGAAGCTTCTCACCGTGCGCATAGCGCCCATCCAGGATCGCGTGGCGCAGCTGCGCCGTGATCCACGAGGAGCCGCGGACAGGATCCACCATGCGCGCGGCCATATCGTTGTCTGTGGTCAGACCAATTTTAGGCATCGCAGTGACCTGTAGGAGAACTGGCTCAAAATTGGTTTGAAATCGGTGGGAAGTTTGTGCCACTATCACCCGCCCGCGTCAAGTCCCGCAGAAGACTCACTGGCGCACGGAGTCAGACACCATGGGCGTTCCCACCGCCACCAAATACTTGATCATCGGCGCCGGCATCCACGGCCTGAGCACCGCCTGGCATCTGGGCGAGGCGCTGCGGCGCACCGGGCGTGGCAGCGGCAAGGACATCTTAGTTCTCGACAAGTCCGGCATTGCCGCCGGCGCCTCCGGGATCGCCTGCGGCGTCATCCGCAACAACTACTACCAGCCCGCCATGCGCCGGCTGATGGCCCACAGCGTCTCGGTCTGGGACAGCGACCCGGCGGCCTTCAGCTACCATCCCGTGGGCTACATGCAGATCAGCCCGGAGGTCATGCACGAGCAGGTGGCGAGCATCGCGCGCCAGCAGCGGGAGATCGGCTACGAGTCGGTCTTCATCGAGGGCGAGAAGGATTCCGCCGCCTACATGAAACGTCTGTTCGAGGACTGGCAGGCCAAGGGCATCACCTCCGTGCTGCACGAGAAAAAGGGCGGCTATGCCAACAACAAGGCCTCGGTGTACGGTCTGGCTCGCAAGGCCGAGAGCCAAGGCGTCAGGATCCTCACCGGCGTCAAGGTGACCGGGTTTCGCAAGGACAACGCGGGCGCCGTCAAGACGGTCATCACCGACAAGGGAAACATCGACTGCGATTGGGTCGTGATCGGCGCCGGCCCCTGGGTCAAGCAACTGTGGGACATGCTGGGGCTGCCCCCTGGTATCACCATCAAGGGCCGCGACGGCCAGTTGCATCAGAACGTTCCGATGTGGACCTTCTGGTCACTCCAGGAGGGCACGCTCGGCGTCGACCCGAAGGTGCAGCGCACGAATGACGGCCAGATGCCACCGGTGATCCACGTGGACACGGATGCGACGCTCTATTCCGACGTGGATCACTCGGTCATCACGGACCGCATCTGGGGCATCTACTACAAGCCGGACTTCAATTTCGGCGGGGTCCAGGGCGGGGCCATGCCCTTCAAGGTGAAGGCCGATCCGGCCACGGTGAACATCGATCCGTACGGGCCGGAATCCCCCGATTTCGTGGTCGGCGAGGACTTTGCCCACATGTGGTGCTCGGCGCTCGCCTTCTGTCAGAAGCGCTTCGAGGGCAAGCTGCCGCAATTCAAGCGCGAGCCCTCCGGCGGCATCGGCTCCTTCACGGCCGACAATTTCCCGGTATTCGACCGCTTCTGCGATAACGTCTATGTGGTGGCCGATTCGAACCATGGCTATAAGATGATCGGCGTCGGCCAGCTGGTGGCCGAGGACATCTGCGGCCGGCCGAGCGAGCTGTTGCAGCCATTTCGCTTCTCACGCTTCGCCGAGGGTAAACTGCATCCAACCTCCAACAGCCCGTTTCCGTGGAGCTAAGCAACGGCCACGTCGGCCGGCGCGACTCGTTGCCGGCAACCATGGCTCAAAGGGGACCTCAATGACCGATTTGGAAGCCCATGTCAGTGCCTCAGGCCGCGACCAGCTCGTCAAGCAGGTGCGCGCCAAGATCAACGAGTTAGGCATCCAGTACATCTACTATCAGTTCGTCTCCGTGACCGGGCGCATCGTCGGCAAGGGTATACCAGCCGATCATTGGGAGCGCACGGCCGAGCGGGGCTTCCAGCTCGTCTACGGCTCGACGGCCAATCTGTTCGTCGATCGCCACAGGAATTACATCGGCTACGGTCCCGAGGCCTCCGAGCTGGTCGGCATTCCAGATCCCGAGACCTTCGTGCAGTTGCCGTGGGACAAGCGCGTGGCGCGGGTCTTCTGCACCTGCTTCCGCAACCGCGAGGAGAAGGAGAACCCGGGCGGACATCTGACTTCCGACTGCCGCGGCAACCTGCGCATCATGCATGCGGCTTTCAAGGAGGCCCACAAGGGGCTGCACCTGCGCCACGGCTGCGAGCCGGAGATGATGTGGCTCAAGAAGGGCCCGGACGGCCTGCCGGACGGCGGCTTCAGCAAACCCAACTGTTATCACATCGACCAGTTCGAGTCGCTGCGCCCGGTCTTCATGCGGGTCATCGACTACGCCCGCGCCATGGGCCTCGACATGATTCAGGGCGATCACGAGGATGCGCCCGGTCAGCTCGAGCTCAACTGGATGTTCGACGACTGCCTGCGCACGGCCGACCGGCTCACCACCTATCGGCAGGTCTGCGCCCAGGTGGCGCGCGAATTCAACCTGATCGCCTGCTTCATGTCGAAGCCGTTCATGGGCGTGTCGGCCTCCGGCTGCCATCACAACCTGTCGCTGTGGCGCGGCGGCGAGGAGAAGCTCAACAAGCTCGGACAGGACAGTTTGCCGGGGCTCGAGCAGAACTTCACCTACCTGCAGGGGGGCGAGAACACGTTCATGCCGTTGGCGGGCGAGAGCAAGCCCGGTCCGATCGGGCTGCACTGCATCGGCGGCGTCATCAAGCACGTCGGCGCGTTGACGGCGCTCGGCTCGTCCACCGTCAACTCGTATCGGCGCCTGTGGGACACGGGCTTCTGGGCGCCCGTGTACGCCGACTGGGGTTATCAGAACCGCACCTGTGCGCTGCGCATCTCGGCGCCGGGGAGGTTCGAATACCGCTCCGTCGACTCGACCGTAAACCCTTATTTGATGGCGGCAGGCCTGCTCAAGGCGTTCGAAGACGGCATCAAACACAAACTCGACCCGGGCGAGCCCGAGGAGCGCAACATCTACGCCGCGCTCGCCGCCGGCAAGAAGGTGAAGAAATTACCCATGTCGCTCGGCGAGGCGTTGGCCGAGCTGGACAAGGACGAGACGATCAAAGGGGCGCTGCCCGATGAGATGTACCGGGTCTTCACCCACTACAAGCGCGACGAGTGGGAGAAGTTCATGGCGACCGTGACGGACTGGGACCTCAAGCAGTACTGGGACTATCTGCCTTGATTGATTGGAAAAAGGGGCCTGCGGCGCCTGCGGCCCTTTTTCGGACAGTAGCTTCGTTGCCGGCCGCGGCGGGGTCCCGGGAAATCGTCTGCGATTTCCCGGGGTGCCCCGGACCGGCGATGTGGGTCAGGAGATGACCGCGATGCTGAAGTCCCTGAAACACCGCGGGCCCGACTCCACCGGTTACGCCCTCTACGGCAAGCCCCACGGCAAGGAGCTGGTCATACGCTTCAAGGTGGCCGAACAGGACGAAATGTCCAAGGGCTTCGCGATTCACCGCCAGGTGAAGGAGCGCCGCAGCGAGGTTGAGCGGCGCCTCACCGAGCTTGGAGCCAAGATCACCGAGGAGGCCGAGGCGACGGAATACGCCTTCCGCCTGCGTATCGCCTATGACGGAGACCGCCGCCGGCTCGCGGATTACATCGAGGACGTGGACGGCGCCGAGATCCTGTCCATCGGCCACGGGCTCGAGCTCATCAAGGATCTCGGCGATGCCGACCGCGTCGCAGAGCAGTACTCGCTCCGCGGCTTCGTCGGCACGCACGCGATCGGCCATACGCGCATGGCCACGGAGTCGGACGTCGACATCCGCTCGGCGCATCCGTATTGGGCTTATCCGTTTGCCGATGTCGCCGTAGTCCACAACGGCCAGCTGACCAACTACTGGAACGGCCGGCGGGCACTGGAGCGGCGCGGTCATCGCTTCGTGTCGAATTGCGACTCGGAGCTGATCGCGGTCTATCTGGCCGACCGGATGGCGCAGGGGGCGACGCTCGAGCAGGCCATGAAAAGCTCCATCGAGGAGCTGGACGGTGTCTTTACGTACCTGGTGGCGACCGCTGACAGCCTGGGGATGGCGAAAGACGTGATGGCCGCCAAGCCGATGGTGCTCTACGAAAGCGATCGCTTCATCGCGCTCGCCTCCGAGGAGGTCGCGATCCGCAGCGTCTTCCCGCACGAGATCGATACCTTCGATCCATACGAGGGTGAAGTGCGCGTGTGGCGCAATTAAACCAGCTACGAGAGACATCATGGCAGTCACGACAAAAGCTACCGAGCTGGGGATGCACACCGAGCAGCTCGCCGGCCGCACTCAACAGCGCTTCTTCCGCCCCGAGGAGGAGCAGCGCTTCACGTATCCGCAGGCCTTCGAGGTCGACTTCAAGAAGCGCGCCGAGTTCGACGCGGCGGCGCTGACCCCGAGCGAGGTCAATCTGAAGCTGCGCGAGTTGATGCGCCAGGGCTTCGGCAGCATCGTGTTGAAGAATCCCGGCGCCAAGCATTCGCTCGCCGTCGGCATTCTCAACCGCCTCAATCTCACCATCGAGGGCAGCCTCGGTTATTTCGGCTGTGGGCTGATCGACGGCCCGAACATCCGCATCAAGGGACGCGTCGGCTGGTCGTGCGCCGAGAACATGTTGGCGGGGACGGTGGTGATCGAGAAGAACGCGGGCTCGACCTTCGGCGCCGCCATGCGTGGCGGAGACCTGGTCTGCAAGGGCGACGTGGGCGCCCGCATCGGCATAGACATGAAGGGCGGCACGATCATCGTCGGCGGCCGGGCCGGCGCCTTCTGCGGGTTCATGATGCAGCGGGGACGGATGGTGATCCTGGGCGATGCCGGCAAGAACCTCGGCGACTCCATGTACGACGGCACGATCTATGTCGGCGGCAAGATCGCCGGCCTCGGCGTCGATGCCGTGCCGGCGGAGATGACCGACCTCGACGTGCAGTGGCTCGAGCGCAAGCTGAAGTTGTACGGCCTCGCAGCCCCGCGCGGCGCCAAGAACATGCAGAAGATCTCCGCGGGCCGGCAGCTGTGGAACTACGACAATCTCGAGCCCGCCGAGAAGAAGCTCATTCTGTAAAGGAAAGCACGCCATGGCGAAGGAAAAGAAGGCACCGGCCCCGATACCGACGACGAAGAAGAAGCTCAGCCGCAACACGCATGTGCTCGGCGGGAGCTTCCTGTTCCCGCCTCAGGTCATCGATGACATCCATATCAAGAGCGAGCTCGGCCGCTACCGCATGCGCGGCTTCTCGCTGTTCAAGAAAATCCCCAGCTGGGACGACCTGACGTTCCTGCCCGGCACGCTCACGCGTTTCGTGATCGAGGGCTATCGCGAGAAATGCGAAACCAGGACCATCATCGGACCGCGCGCCAAGCGACCGCTGGTGCTCGACATCCCGGTCTACATCACCGGCATGAGCTTTGGTGCGCTGAGCTATGAGGCGAAGATCGCGCTCGCTCGCGGCGCGACCATGGCCGGCACCGCGACCTGTTCGGGCGAAGGCGGCATGATCCCCGACGAGCGCCGCTACTCCTCAAAGTGGTTCTATCAGTGCATTCAGTCGCGCTACGGCTTCAACCCGAATCATCTGCGCCTGGCGGATGCCTGCGAGTTCTTCATCGGCCAGGGCTGCAAGGTGGGCCTGGGGGGCCACCTGATGGGCCAGAAGGTGACGGATCAGGTCGCCGAGATGCGCTCGCTGCCCGCCGGCATCGACCAGCGCTCACCCGCGCGCCATCCGGACTGGCTGGGTCCCGATGACCTCGCGCTCAAGATCCAGGAGATCCGTGAAGCCACCAACGGGGAGATCCCGATCCAACTCAAGCTGGGTGCGGCGCGCGTGTATGACGACGTGCGCATGGCGGCCAAAACCGGCCCCGACAGCATTTATATCGACGGCATGGAGGGCGGCACCGGCGCCGGGCCGCACATCGCCACGGAGGAGACCGGGATCCCCGGTATCGCCGCGATCCGTCAGGCCCGCAAGGCCCTCGACGATGTGGGCAAGACCGGGGAAATATCGCTGGTCTATGCCGGCGGCATCCGCAATGGCGGCGATGTCGCCAAGGCGCTGGCCTTGGGCGCCGACGCCGTCGCGATCGGTCATTCCGCCCTGATGGCCCTCAACTGCAACAAGGACATCGCGGAGGCCGACTACGAGAAGGAGATCGGTGTCGAGCCCGGCCATTGCTACCACTGCCACACCGGCCGGTGCCCCGTCGGCGTGACGACCCAGGATCCGGTGCTGCGCAAGCGGCTCGACCCGGACAGCGCGGCGGAGCGCGTCTACAACTTCCTCCACTGCCTCACGATCGAGTGTCAGATGATGGCGCGGGCCTGCGGCAAGACCAATGTGCACAGTCTGGAGCCCGAGGATCTGGCCGCGCTCACCATGGAGGCTTCGGCCCTGGCCATGGTGCCCTTGGCGGGGTCGCAGCACACGGTCGGCCGGCCCGACATGACTCGCTATTGAAGATGAAGTGACCAAACCCATGGCCAAAGTAACCGAGCTCAGCAAATACGCGCAGGCCAAGAAGGCTGCGAAGTCCGCCAAACCGGGGGCCAAGGCCGTCGGCAGGTCTGCCGCCGCCAGGAGCGCCGGCGCGCGCTCCGGCGGCGCCCGCAACGGTGCCGCGGGCAACGCACCTAAGGACATCGATCACTTCATCAAGACTGCGGGGCTGGACACCCGCCGGGAGAAGGAGATCGGCCAGCACATC
>VBNY01000057.1 GCA_005877705.1 Gammaproteobacteria bacterium | reverse complement strand
CGCGACGCGGCCGTGGAGGGCTTGGGCATCGCTTTGTTGGCGACTTTCGTTTTTTACGATTCACTGACTTCAGGAAAACTGCGGCTGCTGGATGTCGGCGCGGAAGCAGAGCCGGCAACGGTCTTCATTGCCTATCCCCATGCCAGGCGCGTCTCCGCCAAGGTGCTGGCGCTGATTGCGCATTTGCGCGCCGCTTTCGGGACACCGCCGTATTGGGAGCGATAGGTCGACACTCACCTGACGCCCTTGTAGGAGCGCCTTTTTCCCAGAATTGCTCACTACCATGGTCTTTTGAACCACCTCGTCACAATAACGAGCAAAAGGACAGTACGGATGCTTCTGCTGCATCCATCGATCAAAGCAATAATGCATGAACAGATTCATCATCAGGGGGCCGATCACAGAGCCTTGCGGCACCCCTTTGCTGCGGGGAACAACCGTTCCGTCCGAGGTCAGCATGCAGATGCGGGCCTCAAACCGCCCAGGTGCTGGTTTCTCCTCTTGGCCGTGGTCGGCGTGGCGCCATGCCAATGCTTCTCACCAGCACCGATAGAGACCACATCACCCGGCCGAATCTCCTCGATCGGACCACCCCAGCGCTGTACGCGGCCAGCCGTCACGATCAGGGTTTGACCCAGCGGATGGGTGTGCCAGGCGGTCCGAGCGCAGGGCTCGAACGTGACGCTGGCGCCGCGCACGCGTGCCGTGTCGGGTGCCTCGAACAGGGGGTCAATGCGCACGGTGCCGGTGAAATACTCGCCCGGGCCAAGGCCTGAGGGCTGTGACCCGCTCCGTTTGATGTCCATTATTACCCCAGCCGACGCCAGTCGTCACCGGCCTTCGCCCTGGTGGTCGATGCGCTGCGATAGCGGGGCGACCCAGGCTAGAATTAATAGGATGGAATCGAAACTCGCCCGAGAAGCCAGGCAGGCCTTGATTGCCGCTACTCAGCGTCTCAGCCCTGAAGAGCGGCTGAACGCTTTCCTGGCTCACAGCCGACTGATGGTGGCGCTCTATCAAGCTGGCCAGCAGATCCGGTCCGCGTCGCGGCAGACCGGATCATGAGGACGAAGGGGCCCGGTGAAGCGGCCCTGCTTTTACTTGATGTAGTAGCTGTTCTGAGGGCCGAGCAAATCGACTACGCCGTGATCGGCGCGATGGCGGCTTCTGTTCACGGCGTCGTACGCGCCAGCGCCGATGCCGACGCGGTTCTGTCGCTAACGGCTGCCGAGTTAGGGCGTCTCGAACGGAAATTCAAAGCCGAGGCCTTTCAGACGGAGCTGAGGCGCGGCGATCCAGAAGATCCGATCGCGGCTCTGCTGGCGCTGACGGATCGCTATGGAAACCGGGTGGACTTGTTGGCGGGTCTGCGTGGCTTGGAAGCTGAGGCTTTCTCGCGAGCCATCGACGTTCCATTTGTGGGGGAGGTGTTGCGGGTGGCGGGCCGGGAGGACTTCATCGCCATGAAAGTCTTTGCGGGCGGCCCGCAGGACCTGACAGATGCGCGTAGCGCGCTCGCGGCGGCACAGGGCTCGCTCGACTTGTCCCTGTTACGCCGGCTGGCAAAACGGTACGGGCGTGCCGCGTCCGAGTCTCTGGAGGCGCTGCTTTCAGTGAGCTGAGCAACGACGGTCGCAGCTTACTGTATGGATCGGGCTGTCGCTCGCATTGAAAGTGTTCGCGATCTCGAAGCGCATTCCGGATCCCAGGCAGCGCAAGCTGGGCCGCATCGGGCTGTCCGTGCCGCGCCTGCTTTTCACGTCTCGCCGGCCAGTCCCGACTCCTGGCTCGGGGCTCGCGCCACCCGCAATGCCGCGCGCGTCCGCTGCTCCTCCCGCACCTGCGCGAGCGTCAGCCGGGTACCGATTGCGATTACGTCGAGGATGGGATGCATTGGATCGGAGGGCATGCGCAGCCCGTGCACCTTTTCCCACGTCCGAATGCGAACCTCAGGCGGATTCAGGTCCGAACGCAGCTCCCCCAGCTCGACGCGCCTCTTTTGCGCGCGAGCGTAGTCGTCGTGTGCAAGCCGCTCGGCGTGAGTCTTGATGGGCTCGGTCGTGCTGCGAGCCGAGGCAGGCTCCTGTGGGAAAGGCCGGGATGGAGAGTTCATGAGTTGCTTCAGTCTGCGCTCGCCGTTCTTACATTGACAGTGAAATCTTTTGGCGCCCGCTTTCGCGCCCGCCGGGCACCTCGGTGCGCCAGACCTACCTGCGAGCAGCGGCGCACCGATCGCCATAGCGGAGTACACTAGCCACTCGCTGCACCATGGTGCCTGACAACCCGGCTCGGGAGCGGCGAGACTCAACTCGCTTCGCTGTCTGCCTGATTTGAGGAGCCACACATGAGCAAGGGGATGGATCGAAAAAAGGCCACGAAGAAGAAGCCGGCAAAGACGTTGTTGGAGAAACGGGCGGCGAAAAAGCAAAAGAAGGCAGGCACCGGATTTCAACTGTGATGGTGTGCTGCGGGCCTGCTGGACCGTCCGCTACAGCCTCAGGCGAACCGCCTCAGGCGGTCGGAGGCGGACGGGCTCGATCAATCGGAGACGCAGGTTTCGCCTTGCTTGCGAAAACCGTCGGCGCAATTCCAGTTATTGCCGGAATAGTCGATATAGGCGTTCGTCGGCAGTTGCAGCGCCGTGCAGGCTGACCGTTCCTGCCTGAAGCCGCGCTCGCATTTCCAGCCATTGCCGCTCGAATCCAGGTAGGCGTTCGCAGGCACCTCAACCGCGGTGCACGCCTCGCTGCGCTTGACAAAGCCGCGCTCGCACTGCCAATCATCCCCGGAGCGCCCGAGGAAGCCGTTGGCTGGAACTGTGACGGGCGCGCAGGTCTCGCCAACTAGGCGAAAACCACGGTTGCATTCCCATCCGCGGCCGAACGGCGAGCTCACGGAATACGCGTTCGGCGGCACGACGATCCGCGTGCAGCTTTGGCTGTTCTGTCGAAAACCGCGGTTGCACTGCCATCCGCTGCCGAACGCAGACTCATCCGCATAAGCGTTATCCGGCACTCTGACCGCCACGCACTGCCTGCCTGCTTTCAGGTAGCCTCGATTGCACTCCCATCGATGGCCGGACGAATCGAGATAGGCGTTCGCCGGAAGGTCGACAGGCACGCATGTCTGCGCCTCCTGCTGAAAGCCTCGGAGGCAGTCCCAACTGCTCCCATAGGCGCTCGCACGCGCGTGGTTCGGCAGCGCGGGCGCGCCAGTCTGAGCCGGGGCGACTCCGGAAGCGGTCATCAGGAATACGCAGACGGACAGCCATGGTCGCAGCAGACGCCGCGCTCTTCGGGAGCTGGTCACTGGGGGATCCTCTTCATTTTGGCCGCCGCGCCTCGCCGGTCCGATATAACATTGAGCGCACCTTGGATGTCGTGAGTACGTGAAGATATCCGCGAACCTTCGCACCCCGTTCGAGCCGTGCGAACTCGACTGTAAAGAGACCGCGGACCCTGTCCAGCGACGCGTCTGAGCCGTCGGTCAAGGACCGAATCGACCGCTCGTGTCTCGCCGCGTCATTGTCACGGTCGGTACCTGGGCTCATGCTGATCTCTGAAGTGAGGAAGATTGCAGTGCAGACTCTTCAGGCCGGTCACAGTGGCGGCCCGGCGGCGCGCGCGTGAGGGGTGGGATTTAAGCGGCGCGCGCGTCATATTGTACTCCCACAGATCACGGCCACAGAGGAATCTGCGCGTCAGTCTG
>VBNY01000056.1:3776-4665 GCA_005877705.1 Gammaproteobacteria bacterium | reverse complement strand
TGCTGCGCTTGGCATCCTCGATGGCGCCGGGAAGATAGGCGGCCAGGAACAGGCGGTTCGGCAAACCGGTCAACTGATCATGGTGCGCGAGGTGATCCAGGTGCTGTTGTTTCTCCAGCAGTTGCGCTTCCGCCTTGCGGCGCACCGTGATGTCGTGCGCGGTGAGCGCCAGTACGTGCCGCTTGTCGAGGTCCAGACGATGCCCGCTGACTTCGACGTTGCGAAGCGTGCCATCCTTGCACCGCTGCCGCGCCTCTATCGGCAGCTGCGGGCTGGGGTTGCGGAGCCTGCGCAGCAGCGCTTCGGGCTCGGCGCCGTCGTCCGAGAACAACTGGGACAGGGTGAGTCCGCGCAGCTCCTCGAGCGTGTAGCCGAGGTTCCTCTGCACAGCGGGGTTCGCATCGACAATTCTGAGGCTTTCTGCGTCGACCAGCAGCACCCCGTTGGGGGACTGCTCGAAGGCCGCCCGATGCGCCTGGTCTGCCCTGCCGAGCCGGCTCCGGGATCGTGTGCGCAGCCACAGCACCGAGAACGCCGTACACACGAGCACCAGCGCAGCGATCCCGATTGTCAACTGGTTCACACTTTCCCCCCGCGTGGGTGAGGTTAAGTGTGGCGGATTGGACAGTTGCGGGAACGTGCGCTGCGCACATTTTATGCGTCCCCGCATCGCAATCAACATAACGCCGGGCCGGCTCGATACATTCGAGACGCGCTGCGCCGGGTCTTACGAATCGTCCTCGGCTTCGAACGTGACCTGACACTCGCAACCCCGCTCGAGCGCACTGCCGACACCGGCGGCGATGATTGCATTCTCACCGAAGGTGACGCCGCGCAGGGTGCGGTCGAACCGGAACTTGCGCAGCACCGGCAGTGGATCCGTGGAGCG
>VBNY01000056.1:0-3712 GCA_005877705.1 Gammaproteobacteria bacterium | reverse complement strand
GCCGGCAGTCCAGTGAGCACGAGGTTCGGCCGGAAGCGCTCCATCGGGATGGGTTCAGGCATGCGCTCGTTCAGATTGGCGAGCGACGCCTCGTTGCACACCAGCAGGGGGAAGCCGTCGGGGAAGGCTACGGGCGCCGTCGTCCTGCCGGCGTACTTTGGGTTTGCGACCCGCCCCATGAACGGAGCGACACGCACCAGGCGGGCTCCCTGCCCGATGGCTTCGCTCACCCACTCGCCGGCTTCCTTGCCCTGATCGAGCGCCGTGCAGGCATGGTCCCAGACGCGGACCGACACCCCCGCACCGACCGGCGCCAGCGGCACGCGCAGAGCTGACTGGCCGGGTGCGGTGAGCGTGAGGGAGCTGTCGGCAATCTCGGTCACGATGCGCGCCAGCCGCGGATGGGTGCGCTGGGTGAGGAAAGTGCCGCTGGCATTGACGATCATCCAGTGCCGGTCCCATTCCAACCCCGTCGCGGTCACGCGCACACGCGAGCTCGGAATTCCGCGCGCCGACTTGAGCGGATAGACGAAGAGATCCAGAACGATTGCCATTGGTGATTCCTGCACTCGCGTGCACCGCCGTCAAGTCTGCCATATGCTCGCCGCGCGGCATGGCAATCGAGGGGTGGCGCATGCGATCGGGGAGAGGCACGGTTGGCGGAGTGACAGCCATTTGGAGCGCGATCGTGCTCGTCAGCTCGGCGGTGCCTGACGTACACGCACGCACTCAGAAACCGGCGCTGCACGGGCAGCACTGGATGGCCGTTACCGGCAAACCACTGGCGGCAACTGCGGGAGCGATGATCTTCCAGCGAGGCGGCAACGCGGTCGACGCCGCCTGCGCCATGATCGCCGCCACCTCGACTATGTGGGACACCCTGTCCTGGGGCGGCGAGACGCAGGCCCTCGTTTATGACCCGAACACCGGCAAGGTGACCGGCATCAATGCCCTGGGCGTCGCGCCCACGGGCGCCACACCCGGGTTCTTTCACAAGCTCGGCATGAAATACCCGCCCGCGTACGGGCCACTCGCTGCGGTCACGCCGGGAACGCCGGGCGGGCTCATGACCCTGCTCGCGGAGTTCGGCACGATGAGCCTGGCGGAGGTCCTCGCGCCTGCCATCGAGATGGCGGATGGCTATCCCATCGAGGCGGAGTTGGTGAGCACGATCGAGAAGTACAAGGGGAAACTCGCGCAGTGGCCTGACTCGAAACGCATCCTGCTGGTGCATGCCGGCGAGGCTCACGAGGCGCCGCAGCCGGGCGAGATCTTCCATCAGCCTGATCTGGCGGCAACCCTGCGCAAGCTCGTGGAGGCGGAGCGCCAGGCGCTCGCAGCAGGCAAGGACCGTAAGGCCGCAATCTATGCAGCCTACGACCGATTCTACAAAGGCGACATCGCGCGCGAGCTCGTGCGCGCAACGCGCGAGCTCGGAGGCCTGTTCACGCTCGAGGATCTGGCAAAGTGGAAAGTGCACCTCGAGGAGCCGGTACACGTGAGCTACAAGGGGATCGAAGTCTACAAGCTCACGACGTGGGTGCAGGGCCCGGTGATGCTCCAGACTCTGAACATCCTCGAGAACTTTGACCTCAAGTCGATGGGCTACGACAGCGCCCGTTATATCCACACTCTGTACCAGGCGATGAACCTCGCGTACGCGGATCGCGACTTCTACTACGGAGACCCGTACTTCCCGCCCGAAGAGCCGATCAGCGGGTTGCTCTCGAAGGACTATGCGCGCGAGCGCGCGAAGCTGATCCGACCCGAGCGCAACGACCCGGACATCCGTCCGGGCGATCCGTATCCATTTCAGAGTGGCAAGAATCCCTTCAGCGCGTACCTGAAGAGCTGGCACAGCAAGATGCCCCCGCCCAGCGCGCAAGCGGAGTTCGACCGCACTTTCCGTGTCGGCACGACGAGCGTGGAAACCGCGGACGACAAGGGCTGGGCGGTGTCGGTGACCCCGAGCGGCGGTTGGGTTCCGGCCGTGATTGCCGGGCACACCGGCGTGGGTTTGAGCCAGCGTATGCAGAGCTTCGTGCTCGACCCGGAGGAAAATCCGTACAACGTGCTCGAGCCCGGCAAACGGCCGCGAGCCACCCTCACTCCGACTCTGGCGCTCAAGGACGGCAAACCCTTCCTCGTGTTTTCCGTCCAGGGCGGCGATACCCAGGATCAGAACCTGCTGCAGTTCTTCCTCGACATCGTCGAGTTCGGCATGACAGTGCAGGATGCCACCGAAGCGGCGAACATCACGAGCTACCAGATGCGCGACTCATTCGGCGATCACGAGTCCCAGCCGGGTCGCCTCACCGTGAACGCGGCAACGCCGCCCTGGGTACGGGAGGAGCTCGTGCGGATGGGATATAGGCTGGAGTTCGAAGAGCGCAGCTCGGGCCCGATCAACGCCATCTACCTCGACCGCGCACACGGAACGATCTGGGGCGGATCGAGCAACCATGGCGAGGATTACGGCATCGGATGGTGAAAGGCCTCGACCATGGTGACAATCGCGCCGAATGTCGAAGTCCAGACCGATAGCGTCCACGCCTGCACGCCCTGGTTGGCGCGATTGGTGTGGCTGTTCTCCTACTGCCGCTGCGTCACGATCCAGCGCCAGTTGCAGCGCGTGGTCATCTCGACACGGTGGCTCTGGTTCTGGCAGCGCGTGCGCGTGGTGCCCTTCGACAGAATCAGCCGCATCATCTACCGCGCGCAGAGGCTGCCGAACCTGGCTTTCTGGCGCTACCTGTCGCTTGCTGACTCGGACCCATCGGAGTCGGCCTTTTTTCTCATTTCGATTGGGCTCAAGAGCGACTCACACGGGTATTCGGACGAGTTGTCGCTGTTCACTGTCTGGGAGGACCTGCCGCGTGAGCGCGACTGGCTGGACAAGCTCGCCGGCGTCCCGGACAACGACGGGCTGATCGGCGACGAGTCACCGCGCGCGATCGTGGAGATCCTGCGCCAGTACCTGAGGGTGCCGATCTCTTCCCACTAACGCTGACCGAGCTCTACCAAGTCAGAAGTTGAGGTAGATCCGGGACAAGGGCTTATATAAACTCGAGCAGACGGAAGCAGTGGAAGCAAGTTAGGAGTGTCTACAGATCTGCAACTCGATTGAGCTGCACTGCAGCAGCAACGGGGAGCTGTCATGCCGAGAAAAATCGCATCGTTTATGGTCGCCGCCGCCCTCGCAGTCGCGATGTCGAGCGCTGCATTCGCCGCGAGCACCCAGTGGGCGCGGGTGATCACGGTCAAAACCGACAATCTGTCAGCCTACATGGCTGAATTGGACAAGGGCAGGGCCATGCTCAAGCGGCTCGGCGTTTCCGTCCAGCTGCGCGTGTGGCGCGCACAGTTTGCGGGGCCCGAGGCGGGAACCGTGATCGTCACGCAGGAATATCCGAGCTGGGCCGCGTTCGCCGATGGGCAGGCCAAGACCATGGCGGACCCCGAATTCGGCAAATGGCTGGCGGGCCTCGACAAGGTCCGCAGGATCACCTCGGACAGTCTGTACCGCGAGCTGTGAGGGGTAAAAAAAACCCCTGAGATCCTTCGACCTCAGGGGTTTTCCGTTTGAGAGCCTGGCAGTGACCTACTCTGCAACCTAAGCAGCCACCGCGGGATTTCAGGCTTGCGCTGTCACGCGGTGATCCACGAGGCGAGCGAGCCGTACCACAATACTGAGCGCTAGAAGGTATGCGCC
>VBNY01000081.1 GCA_005877705.1 Gammaproteobacteria bacterium | reverse complement strand
TCGGCCTGCAAGTCCCGCTTTAGCTTCGCGCACTCCGCATCAGGCACGGACGGCGGGCACTTCGGCAAGCCGCTCACTGCCACGTACAGGAGTGACCCGTTGCGGCCCAGCTTCAGGCCCCGCGGCCGCTTGCCGACCGGAATCGTCGCAATGGCTTCAGCGCGCTGCGTGTCGATCACGGTGACACTCTCGCCGTCTTCGTTGGACACGTAGGCCCGCCCCGCCTGGGCGCAGAGGGGCAAGCAGGACAGCACGATCACAGTCACTAACCAGCCGACGCGTCGCCCGGGAGGCTTATCCGAAAGGCCATCAATGTGGTGCATGCGCGATCCATTACCTTTTCGGCAGATGCGCGCGAGCATATCTCCGTGCGGAAGAGGACATGCGCGACTCCCCTGCCCGTGTCGCGACCGACTGTTCCAATCAGGTTCTCTGTGTTCCGTCCTCTGAACAGCTCTGTGCGAGGACGTCGCGAGTCGACATAAGTAGTCAAAACGCGTCGAGAATTCATACAGCCCCTCGCGCGGTCGGCGGGCCGGCTTGCTCACCATCGGGCCAATGACGCCTGGAGCAGCACTATTTTGGTGCCCACACCCGCCGAAAGCGCCTATCCCAGCCTTAAAATCAAGAACTTGGATGCGGATCACACCTTGCTGGCAGCACTGGCATCGGCCTTGCAGCGTAGATCCCAGCAGCACAACTTCTGTGCACTTGAGGATCCTTAAGATGAATCGGCTGATGTCATGCCTTGCGGTCATCATCGCGGCTTCACTTTCGCAGGGATGCGCCGTCTCACGCCAGGCCGTGCAGACTTCTCCGGCAGCGGCGGTCGAATCGTCCACCGATACCGCGGAAGGCGGCTCGTGCGCGGGACCCGCTTGCGCTGCGGATGTGATGCGCATCGCGCATGTGACCGAAGTTCCCCTGGAGAAGGACGCGCCTGCGGTGCAGGGTCACCCTCTCACGTCCGTCGTCGTCACACAGTGCAATCTCGTTGTTGCGGTCTATCTGACCATGCCCGACGGCCGCCTGCTACGCTACGACCACAGCGCATCGGTTCCCGCCGATCAGCTGCTGGAGATGGCCTACACAGCGACCCGCAGTGAACGCGTGGAAGTCTCCTGCACTGAAGGCGGCGCTGTCGGATTTGAGAAGCACGACCCGGTCTGACGCTGCGCGACCGTATTTGACCTTCCGTGACCCTTGCCGCCCTTACGGGGCGGCAACGGCTCGCGCATCCCTCGGTACCGCTGAGGGCCCCGCTGTACGACGTCACAGTCCTGGCTTGAGTGCAGGCCCCTGACCGCGCAAGTCCCGCAGAGCCGCGCCGGACGTGCTAGGTTACAGAAACCCTTTGTTTCCACCCAAGGTATCGCATGCCCGCAACCGAGCAGAAACCCCCGCGCAACTGGACCACTACCTTATTGTTTTTGCTGACGTTTCTCTCAGCCGTAGTGCTGGTCCCGTGGTACGGCCTGAAGTCTGGCTTCTCGGCCGGGGCCTGGGGTTTCTTCGCCTTCTTCCTGATCGCCAATGGCATCTCGATCACCGGCGGCTACCACCGGCTGTGGGCTCATCGCACGTACGAGGCGCACTGGACCCTGCGACTCTTCTATATGGTCTTCGGCAGCATGGCCTTGCAGAACAGCGCGCTCGCCTGGTGCAGCGGTCACCGTACCCACCATCTCAACGTGGACGACGTCGACCTCGACCCGTACTCCGTGCGGCGCGGCTTCTGGTTCGCGCACATCGGTTGGATGCTGCGCGAGTATCCGAGCGGCAAGCCGAACTTCACCAACATCCCCGACCTGCGGCGCGATCCGCTGCTGGCGTTTCAGCACCGCTATTACGTGCCGCTCGCGATCGCGACCAATGTCGGCCTGCCGCTCGCCGCGGGCTGGCTCGTCGGAGACCTGTGGGGCACCTTCATCCTCGCGGGCGTGCTGCGGCTCGTGTGGAGCCATCACGTCACTTTCTTCATCAACTCGCTCGCCCACATGTGGGGGAGCCGGCCCTACACGGAACAGAATACGGCGCGCGACAACCCCGTTCTCGCGGTCATCACCTACGGCGAGGGCTACCACAACTTCCACCACATCTTCGCGCACGACTATCGCAACGGCGTGCGCTGGTGGCAGTGGGATCCGACCAAGTGGCTCATCGCGAGCCTGCAGCTCGTGGGGCTGACGCGCCGCCTCAAGCGCACGCCCTTGTTCCAGGTGCAGCGCGCCCTGTTGGCCATGCAGTTCACGCGCGCGCAGGAGAAGCTCGCCAAGCTGCCGGCCGCCGGCCATTCACACGTCGAGCAACTGCGCCAGCGCATTGCCCACGAATATGAAAGCTTCCTCGCCGCAGTCGCCGACTGGGCGCGGGTCAAGGACCAGTGGCTCGAGGAAAAGAAGCGCGCCGTCATCCGGCACTGGGAGCACGCGAGCTTGCAGCAGAAGCTGAAGGAGATCGAGCAGGGGCTGCGGCTGCAACGGCGACGCCTGCGAGTGCTGCAAGCACAGTTGGCATAGTTTTATTGGCTGAAATGGCCTGCGGCCATTTCGGCGAGCGCGCCTTGTGATTCGTTCGGCTCGCGGGGAAAAGGCGTGACTTCCTGTGCCGCCAAGTGGCTCTGCCGTGCTGCGGAACCATACAGCATTGGGCATCGCTATTTGGCCTAGAGCGACTCCCCGCGAATAGCATGCCGGTTCCGGCGGCGCCGCACTTGGCGCAGCCAAGTCCCTTAGGGCACCATTCGGACCGTGGGACGCATTTTCGAAGTCAGAAAGCACACGATGTTCGCGCGGTGGAACCGCATGGCGAAGCAATTCGCCCGCATCGCGAAGGACATCACCATTGCCGTGAAGTCCGCGGGAGCGGATCCTGCTTCGAACCCGACGCTGCGCCGCATGATCCAGAACGCGCGCGCGGTCAACATGCCGAAGGACAAGATCGAGGCGGCCATCAAGCGCGCATCGGGCCGCGACGCCGCCAACTATCAGCAGGTGCTGTATGAGGGCTACGCGCCTCACGGAGTCGCGCTGCTCGTCGAGACCGCGACGGATAACCCGACGCGCACCGTGGCGGCCGTCCGCAACATCATCACCAAAGGCGGCGGCAACCTCGCCACCAACGGCAGCGTCAGCTTCCTCTTCAAGAAGATGGGCGTGTTCCGCCTGCATCCCGCCGGCATCGACCAGGACGACCTCGAGCTGTACCTCATCGACCACGGCCTCGAGGAGATGGGCGAGAGCACGGATGAGAAGGGCGAGCCGCAGCTCGTCATCCGCTGCGCATTCGCCGACTTCGGCAAACTGCAGGAAGCGCTCGAGGCCCGCGCCATCACACCGGTCTCGGCCGAGCACGAGTACATCTGCACCGTCCCGAGCGAGCTGCCCGAGGAGCAGGCCACAGAAGTCCTCACCGTGATCGACAAGCTCGAACAGGACGAGGACGTTCAGAAGGTGTTCCACACGCTCGGCTAGAAGTCATGGACCACTACAGTCTGCAACCGGCCCGAATCGCGGACGCTGCGCGCCTCGCGGCGATGTCGCAGGAGTTCGTGGAAGCGGGACTGAGACCCGCCTGGTCCGCAGCGCGCATCACCTGGCACGTGCGGCACCCGGACAGCGTCGTGCTCACTGCGAAAGCGGCGGGCGGGGTCGCCGGGTTCGGCATCATGCGTTATGCCGATAACGTCGCGCACCTGAATCTGCTCGCTGTCGAGCCTGCGCACCGTCGCCGCGGCGTCGCTCGGCGTCTGATGAACTGGCTCGAAGAAACCGCGCTGACCGCGGGCACGTTCATCATCGGCCTCGAGCTGCGCGCAACCAACGAAGCCGCCTACGCATTCTATTCGGCGCTCGGATACCTCGAGCTGGAACGTCTCCCAGGCTACTACCAGGGCGTTGAGCCTGCGATCGTAATGAGCCGCGACGTGCGCACCGGCCGTGGGGCAATCCCTGGCATCTGGCAGTGGGCGCCGTAGCCTAATCAGGCATGGGCGTCATCTGCCCCGCGAGGGCATCTTCAAATCCGAAGTTGCGCAGGTCGCGCACGCGCTGCGGAAACAGAATTCCATTGAGGTGATCGACTTCGTGCTGGACAACGCGCGCATGAAAGCCCTCGACCGTGCGATCGATGGGCACGCCGTGCCGGTCGAAACCCTGATAGCGCAGGCGGCGCAAGCGCGGCACGAGCCCGCGCATTCCCGGCACCGACAGACATCCTTCCCAGCCCTCCTCTTCCGCATCGTCGAGCGGCGTGAGCACTGGGTTCACGAGCACGGTGTAGGGCACGGGAGCTACGTCTGGGTAGCGCGGGTTCGTTTGCAGCTCGAAGATGACGACTCGCAGACCCACTCCGATCTGGGGTGCGGCGAGGCCCGCGCCGGCGAGCGCGCGCATGGTGTCGTCCATGTCCGAGATCAGCGCCTCGAGCTCGCTGTCGAAACGCGCCACGGGAACAGCCACTTGCCTCAGCAGCGGATCTCCCATCTTCAATACCAGTCGAATGGCCACGCGCTCACTCTAGCGGTGGCCGCGCTTTCCCTGCAAGGAGCCTGAGGTGATGACAGTCAGACGGTTGCGGCTGGCAGCACTGTGCAGCATGGCAGTGTTGAGCGTGCACGCGTGCGCGACTTCACGTGCAAGATTTCCAACACAGCGCTACCTGCCGGTTAGTAGCGCGATGCACGCATGGGGCAAGCTGGAGCTCGACGACAAGCACCTGCGGCTGGCAGCCCTCACAGGGGAGATGAAGCTGCAGTACGCCGGCCGAATGCCGGAGATGGAAGGGAGCGATCTGTCCAGCGCGTCCGTGTACCGCGTGAAGAACGCCGACAAGTACTTCAAACAGAATATCGCGGCACAGCGATTGTGCGCGGAACCCGTCCGCTGGGTCGCTGTCGGCAGCCGCAACGGGGCGCCGGCATGGAGCGGCGAGATCTGGTTGACGCTGCTGACGATCGATGACTGGACGCGGCACGCTGCGCAAGGAGTCAAGTCCTGCGCAAGCGGCACCTACGTGATCTCAAGCGACGAGGCATCGCGCGGCGAGCACGAGCGCTAGTCCGGTTGCAGGGTAGTCACGGGAATGGAGCTGCGGTGATCGCGGAACAACAGCACCTTCTCGTTCGGCTTGCGCGCGCTGCCGGCACCGCTGTGGGCGGCGCGCTCGACGGCCTCGGTCACGAGATGGTGGTGCGGAGACAGATCGCAGACCGGATCCGCATTCGCCGCATCGCCGGTGAGCAGGTAGGCCTGGCAGCGGCACCCGCCGAAATCGCGGGTCTTCTCCGGACAGCTCCGGCACGGCTCCTTCATCCAGCCATCGCCGCGAAAGTGATTGAATCCCTGCGAGTCGTACCAGATGGCCTGCACGCTCGCCTCACGCACGTTGGGAAACGTGAGTCCCGGCAACATGCGCGCAGCGTGACACGGTAGCGCGGTGCCATCCGGGGTGATGGTCAGGAAGACCGAGCCCAAGCCGTTCATGCAGGCCTTGGGTCGGGTTTCGAAATAGTCCGGCACGACGAAGAACACTTTGATCTTCTCGCCCACCCGCGCCCGAAACCGCTGCAGCGTCTGCTCCGCGCGGCGCAGCTGCTCGCGGCTGGGCAACAGGCGATCGCGGTTGAGCCAGGCCCAGCCGTAATACTGGGTGTTGGCGAGCTCCACGTATTGCGCGCCGATGCGTTCCGCCATCTCGAGAATCTCGCCTACGTGGTCGATGTTGAGCCGGTGCAGCACCACGTTGAGCACCATGGGGTAATCGTATTTGCGGATCAGCGCGGCGACTTGCGATTTCAGCTCGAAGGTGCGCGTGCTGCTCAGGAAATCGTTCAGCTCCCGGGTGCTGTCCTGGAACGAGAGCTGGATGTGGTCGAGCCCGGCGTATTTGAGCGCCTTGATGCGAGCCTCGGTCATCCCGATGCCGGAGGTGATGAGATTGATGTAGAAGCCGAGCGTATGCGCCTGCGCCACGATCGGCTCGAGATCCTCTCTGGCGAGCGGCTCACCGCCTGACAACCCGAGTTGCACCGCCCCGAGCGAGCGCGCCTCGCGCAGTACGCGGATCCAGTCGTCCGTCCCCAGCTCCTGGCCGGTGTTGGCGAAATCGGTAGGGTTGTAGCAGAACACGCAGTGCAGCGGGCAGCGGTAGGTGAGCTCCAGGAGCAGCCACAACGGCGGGCCGGGCCTCGCCGCGGAGCTCGGCGCTTCGATGCGTGCGTTCATGAGCGAATCTCCAGCCAGCACTTTGCAACTGCCAGCGTGATGAACGCGGCGACCTCATCGGACAATCCCGCGACACCGTAACTGCGCTCGAGATCGGCGACGATGTCCGTGAGCGTGCGGATGCCGTCGCAGCGGCTGAGAATCGCGGCTGCGCTGCCGTTGAGCTTGACCATGCCTTCGGGATAGAGCAGCACGTGCGCCTCCTGCGCGGGCTCCCATTGCAGCCGCAGGCCGTGTGCGATCGCGGGTTTCGCTGTGGCGCTGACGGCGGCGCTCATTTATTCACTCCATAACGAAGCGCCATGGCATCGTTCATCTGCCACAGCACGTCGAGCTTGAACTGCAGAATGTCGAGCGCGCGAAGCTGCTCGGCGCTCGTTCTGAAGCGGTCCAGCGTCACGGCGAGGCCGAACTCGACGTCGCGGCGCGCCAGACTGACCCGGCTCTGGAAGTAGTGCAGCCCGGCGCGCTCAATCCACGGATAATGCTCGGGCCAGCTGGCGAGGCGCTGTTTGTGGATTTCCGGCGCGAACAGCTCGGTCAGCGACGCGCAGACGGCCTCGGGCCAGGGCGCCCGGCGCGCGAAATTCACATACGCATCGACCGCGAAGCGCACGCCCGGCAGCACATCGCTCAGACTCTCCACCTGGTCACGCGACAACCCCACGGCCTGCGCCAGGCGCAGCCAGGATTCGATGCCGCCGGGATCGTCGCCGTGGCCGTCGTGATCGAGAATGCGCTGCACCCAGTTGCGGCGCACGGCCCGGTCGTCACAGTTGGCGAGGATCGCCGCATCCTTGACCGGGATGTTGACCTGATAGTAGAAGCGGTTCGCCACCCAGCCGCGAATCTGCTCGGCTGTCGCCTGGCCGGAATTCAACATGACATTGAAGGGGTGGTGGATGTGATACGCGCGCCCCTTGTCGCGCAGCCGCTGCTCGAATTCCACTGGCGACCAGGCGGCGGCCGTCACAGTACGAGCTCCATGCCGTCCCAGGCGACCTCGATCCCGCGACGCGTGAGCTCGGCGCGCTCGCTGGAATCTTCGTCGAGTATCGGATTGGTGTTGTTCACGTGTATGAGGATCTTGCGTGTGCCGGCAGGCAACTGCTCCAGCCATTCAAGCATGCCGCCCGGGCCGCTCTGCGGCAGGTGACCGATATCGCGCGCGCGCCGGTGCGAGAATCCGAGGCGGATCATCTCGTCGTCCGTCCAGAAAGTGCCGTCCACCAGCACGCATGCGGCCGATTGCATGGCGCGCCACACCGGCTCCTCCATGGCGCCCAGGCCCGGCGCATAGCACGCCGCTTTGCCCGTCACCGCATCGGTAATGATGAGCGCAACGTTATCTCCTGGCACTGGCACGGCGCGATTGGGGGAGTAAGGGGCCGGTTTGCCCGCGACCGGCAGCGCCTGCCACTCAACGCCCGCCACACCCTCGACCGTGAATCGCTCGCCGTCCAGATCGATGCGCCGGCGGTCAACTCCGCAGTAATGAGACAGAACCTGGAGGATGGGGTTGCCGCGAGTCAGATCGGCGTACGCGCTGTCGGTGCACCAGATCGGCCACGGGCGGGTGGACTCCCTCAACATGTACAGCCCGGCCGTATGATCGATCTGCCCGTCGACGAGTACGATCCCGGCGATGGCGGTGTCACGCGGCGCGCGGCCGGGTTGCAGTACGGGGTTGGCCCGCAACTGCGCCAGAATGTCCGGCGAAGCATTCACCAGCGCCCAGCAGCCCCCGGAACCACCGGTCACCGCAATCGAAGATTGGGTCCGGGCGCGGGCGCGCGCCGTTCCGTCACGAACGCCGGCGCAATTGCGGCAGTTGCAGTTCCACTGGGGAAACCCGCCCCCGGCAGCAGACCCCAGCACCCGGATCTTCACGGCACCTTTGTAAAGCCAATTCGACTCAAAGTCGGGCCCAGCCCGCTCGCGCGGGCCGGTGCCCCGTTCCCTTAGCGCTTCGCGATGTACATCGTGATTTCCATGCCGAACCGGAAATCAATCGCTTGCGGAGTTTCCCATTTCATGTCGCTGCTCCTGCGGAAAGGTTTGCTCACGACGGCTTCGGTGCCGCCGCACCCTTGACGAACCGCGCCCTTCAGGCGCCGTCCTGCACCCCCATGCTTGCGCGCCGCTGCAGGTGCGCAATACGGGATCATCATGAAAGTGGCCTCATGATTTTCATGAGCTTCCCCCAAGCTTAGGGGCGCGAGGCCTGGGCGCCGCTGCTACCATCCCCCGACGGTGGACTCAACCGACCCGAGCAGTGGCCGATGAAGCTGCGGACGCGCCTCAACCTGGTGGTGGCCGGCCTGACGGCCGTGTTCGTGGCCGTGCTCATCACGGAGGAAATCCAGGACACGCGCTCCTCCGTGAGGGAGGAGATCGAGGCGGCCAACCGGGTCGCCTCCCAGCTCCTGGGGCGCCTTGCGGTGATCTACTCGCGCGCGGGGGGCACCGAGGTGGTGCAGCAGTTCCTGCAGCAGCTCGGACACGTTCGCGCGAACGACATCATTCTGCGCACGCCGGCGGGCGAGATTCTCTACAGCTCGCCGCCCCCTACCTACAAGGCCGGCCGCGACGCGCCGCGATGGTTCGCACATCTGTTGGCGCCGCAGACTGCCAGGCACACCTTTCCGCTGCCAGGGGGCGTGCAGCTGGTGATCGAAGCCCAGCCGTCGCGGGCGATTCTCGACGCCTGGGATGACGTCACTCGACTGCTCGTTATCGGGGCGATCATGCTGGTCGTCGTCAACGGGCTTGCTTTCTGGTCGATTGATCGTGCGCTGGCGCCGTTTCCGGTCATTGCGCACGGATTGGAGCGTATTCAGCGGGGCGAGCTTGCGTTCCGCCTGCCGCCGCTCCCCGGACCGGAAGCGCATGCGATAGGCGCGGCGTTCAACCGCATGGCGCAAGCCGTGCAGGACAATGTGCAAGCCGAGCGCAAGGCACGTGAAGCCGAGACGCGCCTCGAGGAGCGCCGGGAAATGGCGCTCCTTGTGGAGCAACGGGTCGAGGAGGAACGGCGGCTGATCGCGCATGAGCTGCACGATGAGTTTGGACAGTCGGTGACCGCTTTACGCAGCCTGGCGCTGGCGATCGCCACGCAATCGAGCGAGCCGCCCATGAGAGATGCAGCGCACCTCATCTCCGATGAGGCCGCACGCCTGTATGACGCCATGCACGGGCTCATCCCGCGCCTGCTGCCGGTGTCGCTCGACACGCTCGGACTCGCCGAAACGCTGGAGAGTCTCGTGCGCGACTGGCAGCGCCGCAATCCGTCCATCGTGCTGGCGCTGCGTCACAATCTACCGTCCGATCTCGGGCCGAGCGTGACACTCGCCGCCTATCGGGTGGTGCAGGAGTGCCTGCTCAACGCTCTGCGGCATGCGCAACCCGCGCATGTCGAGATCAGCCTCGAATCCACGGCCGAGCGCATGCTCATCACGATCAAGGACGACGGCGTGGGCCTGCCGGCGCAATGGTCGCGGCCCGGGCACTTCGGGTTGCGCGGGCTCACGGAACGCGTCGAGCACCTGGGAGGCGTGCTCAAGATCGGCAATCACGAACCGCACGGCGTATGCGTGACAGCCGAGATTCCGTTGGTGGCGGGAGCATGATACGGGTCCTGCTGGTAGACGATCACGCCGTGGTTCGCACCGGGTTCCGGCTGCTGCTGCAGTCGCATGCGCAAGTGTCGGTAGTCGGGGAAGCGGATTCCGGGGAGACAGCTTGTCAGCGCTACGCGGAGCTGACGCCCGATGTCGTCGTGATGGATCTCGCCATGCCGGGCATGGGCGGCCTGGAGGCGCTGCGGCGCATCCGGGCCCACCACCCGCAAGCGCGTGTGCTGGCGCTTTCCGCTCACGACGACCCCATGCATGCGCGCCGCGCGCTGCGCGAGGGCGCGCACGGCTTCCTGTCCAAACGCAGCGCTCCCGAGGCGCTGCTGGCGGCGGTGACCACGGTGGCCGGCGGCGGGCGCTACATTGATGTGGGCCTCGCGCAAAAGCTCGCGCTCGACGACCTCGAAGGCGCGGGGAAGTCGTCCATCGAGCGGCTGTCGGAACGCGAGTTCGAAGTGTTCGTCCGCCTGGCGCGCGGTGCCAGCGTGCAGCGCATCGCCGACGACCTGAAGCTCTCGGCTTCGACCGTCGGCACGCACCTTTACAACATCAAACAGAAGCTCGGAGTCTCGAATCAATCCGAGCTGACGCTGCTCGCGATCCGGCACGGCCTGATCGAGGCATGAGGCTGGTGATCTTTGGCTATCGGACCGTCAGTGGTCGGCATGACAGAGCGAGTAGGGATACCCGTTAGCTGTTGAGATGACATAGCGATGCATATCATGGCTGAGCGGCCCCGCGCTTGAGGCAATATTTCATGCTGCGGCGCCAAGCTAAAGCGTGGGCCGGGCTCTCGCGAGGGGTTTCCACCATCCCCGAAGTGGACACTGACTAACAGCGAACTACCAAATCATCCCCATTGACGGTCGCGTTTGAAGCAAGCACGATCTGCGCGTCGTAGCGATCGCTACGAGCAACAAAATAAAGAAGACGAATGCGCGGGGCTGTGCTGGGAGGCATGGTCTTCATGTTTGATATACGCAGTAATCGAGGTGCCGGCCCGCCGCACGCCGGTAATGCGGATTGACCATTCGTGCCATCGGTGAGCGGCCGCGGTGCGGGAGTGACTCCAACTAAGGGAGTTCGATACGTGAAGATCTCAAACCGTGAAATTCCTTGGGCGCTGGGCTCACTGCTCATCGGCTGCTTCGCGGCCGGAAGTGCGCTCGGTCAGGGGCAGCGCACCGACAATCCCTTCGCTCCCGCGTATGGGCACGCCTATCGCCACGGAGCAGTGCCCACGCGCGAGGCTTTGCAGAACATGAGGGATTGGGAGGTCTCTCGGTCTGGCGTCCCGGCGACCCCTTTCCTCAGTCTTGCGGCCGCAAACACTCTTAGGTTTGGCGGCGGCATCGATGGCATCGGCGTCACCAGCGGTACGCCGAAGGTCTACCTGGTCTTCTACGGCAGTCAGTGGACCAGTGGTGGCGATCCGCACGGCGCAGCCACGTATCTGCAGAACCTCTTCAAAGGCATCGGCACCGGCGGCGAGATGTGGTCCGGCACGATGACGCAGTACTGCGACGGCTCGCGGGTAGCTATGTGGGCGACATCCTGTCCTAGCGGCGCGCCGCTTGTGGGTTATCCCAGCGCCGGAGCTCTGGCGGGAGTCTGGTTCGACACGTCGGCTGCCTCGCCGAGCAATGCCACCGCGGCGCAGCTGGCGGCGGAAGCGGTCAGAGCGGCGGCCCATTTTGGCAACACGACGGCAGCCTCCAACCGCTATGCGCAGTACGTGGTCGTGTCGCCTTCTGGCACCCACCCTGACGGATTCGGCAGTGCTGGTTTCTGCGCCTGGCACGACTACACGACCTCATCGTACGGCGATGTGCCATACACCAACATGCCATATGTCACCGATCTTGGGACGAGCTGTGGCGAGAATTTCGTCAACAGCGGCTCGCTCGGGACTCTCGACGGCTTCTCCATCGTGAACGGCCACGAGTACGCCGAGACGCTGACCGATCAGAATCCGCCGGGCGGATGGACTAACTTGATCACGGGCGCTGAAAACGGGGACGAGTGTGCCTGGATCCAATCGGGTCAGGGCGCTGCAGCGAACGTGAGCATGGGCAATGGCGCGTACGCGATGCAGAGCACTTGGTCGAATGACACCAACGAATGCGACATCTCGCACGCGATTCTGTCCGGCCATCCCTGATTTGCCCCGGCCATCCCTGATTTGCCTGGTCGTCCGCTGGGCAATGGCGCGTACGCGATGCAGAGCACTTGGTCGAATGACACCAACGAATGCGACATCTCGCACCCGATTGTGCGCGGCCCTCCCTGATTTACCTCGTCGTCCGCGCGGCGGGGAGTCTCGAATCAATCCGAGCTGACGCTGCTCGCGATCCGGCACGGCCTGATCGAGGCATGAGGCTAGTGATCTCTCGCCATCTGACCGTCGGTCGCCGGCATGAGCGGGCCGCCCGGATAAAACGTTGACGCAGGCGTCGTCTTGAGGAACGTGTAGGCCACGATGCCATACGGTATTTGCGGCCGGGTGCGCGGATCCTGCTGCCATGGCAGCAGCTTGCGGAATGCGGCCCACGCCGCAGTCGGCGCCTGGCCAAAGCTGCGCTTCGCATCCTGCGCCTTGCGGACATCCAGCCAGTAGGTGGCGTTCCACAGATCGTAGCCCAGCAGCTGCAGCGTCAGGTCGAGCACCTGCCGGGCGCGGGAATTCTTCAGCCGTGACAGCGATTCGATGTCGGCGACGCCGACGTCGGCCGCATTACCCTCGGGCGCCAACGAGTGCGACAGACTCTGGATCTCGTGCCAGAAGTCCATGAAAACCCAGAACGGCTCCGACAGCGCCGGGGAGGCGTTGAGCTGCTCCGGCGTCAGCACGTCGGCCGGCTTGATGCCGGTGAAGAACGCCGTCGGTCCCCGGTCGGTGAAGCGCTCGATGCGCTGCGCGACCGCTGCGTCCATGTTGGCCAGGGCATTGGTGAAGGCCTCGACCTCGTTGACGAGCGGGTACGGATCCCAGTTGGCTGTCGAGACGACGTAGCCGTGCATGCCATGGCTGAGCGGCCCGCCGCGCACGTAATACTTCATGAGCTGCGGCGTCGCCAGCTCCCACGAGTCCGTGGGCGAGGCTCCAACGATCACCAGCGGATTCAGATCCGCGGAGTTGATCTGCAACAACACGCTGTCCCTGAGCGCCGCCCACGCCTGCCACGCCGAGCCCTGGCGGATGTAAGAGGCGCGCATGCTCTGGGGGTCCTGCAGGATCCGCTGCGGATCCGCTGCGAACAGATAGCTTCCCTTCAGCATGTCCATGACGCGCGCGGCATCCCAATTGACCCAT
>VBNY01000144.1 GCA_005877705.1 Gammaproteobacteria bacterium | reverse complement strand
CCTGCGGACGCCGGCGGTGCGGCGCCAGAGTCCTGCGGGAGGCCGTGCGTCCTTACGGACACCCGGCTGCCGCGCAGGGTCCGTGCGTGGTTGTATGCGAGCCGCGCCAGCCACGCTGCGAACTTTCCCGGGGGCTCGTAGCGTCCCAGATCGGCGAATGCGAGCAGGTAGGCTTCCTGCACCACCCGTTCGGCCTCATCCTCATCGGGGACGATGCTGCGCGCGATCCGGAAGAGCCGCCGATTGTAGCGGCGCATGAGAGTCTCAAACGCTCGGGCGTCCTTGCTGCGTGCCCGCTCGACCAGCAGCAGATCCGGAAGGTTCACCGGCTGCAGCGCCTGGTCGGGGCTGCGCTTGCCGCGTGCGCCGCTCGTGTCGGCGGTGTGAGACTCAATCGCTGGCTCCAGCATGTGCGTCAACCTTTCGTTGCTACGGCTCTGCATCCTCAACGGAGTCACCTCGCCCCCGTCGCGACGAGCCCACTCCATCCGTGAGTGGCGCGCTGTGGCGGAGCGGTTCTATAACCGGTGGCAAGCGTCGGTGTGCCCTTGGGCCGGTCGGCGCACACCGCTTGGGCGCCGGTCTGCCAGGTCTTGGCGGCCCGCGGGTCTCAAGCGTAAGACCTCGGGTTGTTGTCGGTTATTCCCGGGAAGCGCTCTGGATCATTCCTGCGCGCCGGCCCCTACCGCGACCCAGGCGAGATCCGAGTTGGACACTGAGTCGACCTTGAACGTCCTGGCCGCCGCGGTCATGCGCGTGAGGGCCTGAGCGAGCGGCATCGGCGGCTTGGTGTCGCCCTTTTTGGCCTTGTGGAACCGCACCGGGTTGATCCGGGCGACGACGTAGTTGCGCAGGTACGGCGACTTGAAGCCGCGCGCCTGCAGGGCCGTGATGAGGCGCTTGACCTGCGAGTCGATCTCCTGCAGCCGGGCTGCGTAGTCTTCCCGCTCGCGCAGGCTGACGGTCAAGGTGCGGTCGCTGAAGCGATCGACCTTCTTCAGAAACGCGCTGTAGGCGCCGCCCGCGAAGCGCGACGAGTGCTCGTATACCATCCCGAGCGTCAGCAGCTCGGGGGATTCGAACTCCGCGGTGAACTGCGACTCGCGCCGCTGGCCGTCGCGCCTGGCGAGGCTGCGCGCCATGCGGATGACCTCGAGGCTGCGGTCGCGCAGGTTGTGAGCCTTTTCCGTATTGAGCGCCAGAATGCGGTAGGCAAGGGACTCGTCGGGGGAGATGAGGGCGGTGATTTGCCGCAGGCCCAGCACCTTGGCGGCCGCGAGCCGGTGGCGGCCGTTCGGCGTCCAGAGCCGCCCGTCCTCGCCGCGCACCACGATCAGCGGATCGAGGAAGGCGGCGGTTTCGTCAATCTTCTGGGCCAGGCGCTTGGCGTGCGTGGGGGACAGGTCGCGCTGAAACGGTGTTGGCTGGACGGCCTGGAGCGGAAGGGACGCGAGCATCAGCGCGCGACCGCCAAGGGGCTCATGGTACGCGCCGATGGGGGCTCCGCCGGCCGCGCGCACCAGCGCGGCGAGGTCCGCAATTTCGGGACTCTCCAGTGCGATTGCCACTTGTGCGGCGCCATGGGGCGCTACGGTGCCGCCTCCGGCCGGCTCAGTAAAGAGCGATATGCGACAATCGCGCGCTCAACTTAAACCACCCTCGAGATCGAACCGGCGCGCACGGCTCACCGGCGCGGTCGATCCTCTGTCGCCATGGATATCGTCACCCAACCCGCCGCCGTGGCCCCAGGACTGCCGGCACGGCGAATCGACGCCGCAGGGCGCGCGCACGTTGATCAGAGGGCCGTCCTGGCGCTCGCACTACCACTGATGGCGAACAGCGCGGTGCAGATAGTGCTCAATCTCACGGACATGTGGTTCATCGGCCACATCTCGACCAAGGCACTCGCGGCCGTCGGTGCCGTGCAATGGCTCGTTCTGGTCGTCGTGTTGGTGCTGGGTGGCGTGGTGGCTGCGGTGCAGACCGTGGCAGCCCAATCCCAGGGCGCACGCCGTTACAAGCGGGCCGCCCAGGCCGCCTGGACAGCGCTCTGGGGCACTCTGTGCGCAGTTCCGCTCTTTGTGGCGGCCGGCGCCTCGAGCCATATCATTCTGGCGCCCTTCGGCTTTGACCCCGAGATCGAGCGGCTCGCCTCGGCGTTCTGGTTCCCGCGGGTCGCGGGAGCTTCGTTCGGGGCGGCGGTGTGGGCGATGCTCGGCTTCTTCAATGGCGTCGGCCGGCCCGGCATGACGCTGCTGGTGAGCGGCGTCACGGCCGTCGCGAACGTGGCCTTCAACCAGCTGTTCATCTTCAGCCTCGGCTGGGGGATTGCCGGTTCGGGCTGGGCCACGACCGTTGCGCAGGCGCTCGGTCTGCTGCTCGCGCTCACGATCTTTCTCGGCGCCGACTATCGCGCCAGGTACAAATCGCATCTGACATGGAAGCCGCATGCGGGCCGGCTTGGCGAGCAGGTGCGGCTCGGCTTGCCGATGGGGCTGCTGCCGGCGGCGGACCTGCTCGGCTATTCGATCTTCCAGATGATGCAGGTACGCCTCGGCACGGTCGGCGGAGCGGCGACGCAGATGGTCATGATATTGACCTCGGTCGCCTACATGCCGGGATTCGGCATCGCCTTGGCGGGCACGACGCTCGTCGGGCAATCGATCGGCGCCGGCGACCGCGACTGGGCGATGCGTGTCGGGACGCGCGTGATCTTTCTGGCTGCGCTGTACATGGGAGGTATCGGCGTGCTGCTGGCGCTCGCCGGTCCCTGGATCCTGCCCTTCTTCACGGGTGCGCGCGATGCCGAAGCGGCCGCCGCCGTCGCGCTCGGCACGCAGCTCCTGTGGCTCGCGGCGGGCTATCAGTTCTTCGACGGTCTCAATCTCGGCAGCAGCATGTGCCTGCGCGGCGCCGGGGACGCCATCGTCCCGGTCGTGCTGGTGCTGCCGGTCTCGTGGCTGGTGTTCGTGCCGCTCGCGCATTCCCTGACATTTGCGCCGGGGCAGGGTTGGGTGGATTTTCTGCCGCAGTTCGGCTGGGGTGCCCTTGGAGGATGGGTCGCGGTGCTCTTCTACGTGATAATGCTGGGCACGACGCTGTTCCTGAGATGGCGCTCCGCGGCGTGGCAGAAGATTCGCCTCTGACATGAAAGTTGCCGCCATGCTCATCACCCTCAAGGCTCTGCTGCGGACCCTCATCCTGCCGCCCGCCGGACCCCTCATCGTCGCGATCGCGGGCTCGCTGTTGATCGGGCGGCGGCGCAGACTCGGAGGCGCGTTGCTCACAGCGGGGCTGGCGTCGTTGTGGCTGTGTGCGACTCCGGTCGTGGCGGATGCGCTGTCGCGACTCGCCGAGCGCTATCCGGCTCTCGATCTGAATCGCGCCGCGGGCGCGCAAGCGATCGTCATTCTGGGTGGCGCGCAGGCACGGCTCGCGGCGCCCGAATATGGCGGCCCCGCTGCGGGGCTCGAGTTGCTCGAGCGAGTGAGCTACGGAGCATTCGTTGCGCGCAAAACTTCGCTGCCGGTGCTGGTGTCGGGCATGGCCGAGGAGACAAGTGCCATGAGCGCCTCGCTCGCCCGTGACTACGGAGTCAGCACCCGCTGGATCGAGAACCAGTCGCGTGACACTTACGAGAACGCACGGTTCTCCTCCCGGCTGTTGCGCGCACAAGGCATCAATCGCATCGTGCTCGTCACCAGCAGCACGCACCTCTGGCGTGCCGCGCACGAATTTGCAAGCGCGGGACTGGAGGTTGTGCCCGCACCGGTTGGCCTATGGGCACCGCGCGAAACGGGAGTGCTCCGAATTGTGCCCAGCGCGGCCGGCCTGCTGCGATCGTATGCGGCGCTCTATGAGCTGATCGGGGAACCGGTGCGAGAGGCGCTCGCTGCCCTGCACCTGCGCCGGCAATCCGCCTGAGCGGGCCGGCGGTGCGCTGTTGGATGGCGGACTGAACGTGGAGGCGCCCACAGTCGTGTTTCGGTCGCGCCGCCGCTCGGATTGCGACGACCGCGCGTTTGTGCTCGCCGCGGTCGGCATTGCGAGCGTGATCAGCGCGGAGGGCGGGGAATTCGGGCTGGAGGTGGAGGCCGCGGATGGCGCCAAGGCGCTGGCGCATCTTCAGCAGTATGAATCGGAGAACCGTCCCGCACCCCCGCCGCCGCCCCCGCCGCGCCTCTATCCATACGCCTGGGTGGGTTGTCTGATCTATGTCGCCTGGCTGATGGGCGTCGCCTACGCGATCTCGAACGGGCTCGTGCGGCTCGACGCGTTCGACACCGGCGAGCTCGACGCGGCCCGAGTGCAGAGCGGGCAATGGTGGCGCGCCTGGACGGCTCTCACCCTGCACCTGGATGGCCCGCACCTGGCGGCGAATCTCGGGGCCGGCATCTGGTTCGGGTACCTTGCCGCGCGCCAGATCGGCGCCGGCAGCGCCTGGTTCCTGATCGTCAACGGCGCGGCGCTCGCCAATCTGCTCGAAGGTCTGTACGCACTGCCAACGCATCGCGCGGTGGGTGCCTCGACGGCGGTGTTCACGGCGTTGGGGCTGATGGCTGCGCATTCATGGCGCGAGCGCTTTGGACTGCCGCAAAGGTGGGCGAAGCGTTGGGGGCCGCTCGTCGCCGGCGTGATCCTGCTCGGCTGGACGGGGTCGGCGGGTGAGGGGACCGACCTCGTCGCGCATGTGGCGGGATTTCTGGTCGGCACGCTGCTCGGCGCAACCGCCGCTCTGCCGCTGCCGCGTCACGCGCTGGGCCGGGCGCCCCAATGGGTCCCCGGCCTCGCGGCGTGCGCCTCGGTCGCGATCGCCTGGGCGTGTGCACTGGCGAGCTGATCACAGTCTCGATTGGAAAGGCCCTTCCCGGGGACGCCGTGGATCCGTCCATGGAGGCTCTGCAAAAACTTTCTGCGCTACTACCCTCCATGGATCGCGCAGAAAGCCAGGGGTTTGCCATCCATGGCAAACCCCGCTCGGCGCTTCGCGCGCCGAGCCCCTGTTTTTGAAGCCCCGGGAAAGCCCTTTCCAATCGAGCCTCTCGCCGCTGACTCAGGCTACGGACCCTCCACGGTGTAGCCCTTCTGCCGCAGAGCCGCGAGTGAGCCGCCGTCGCCCAGCAGCCGGTCCATCGACTGGACCGCGAGCGTGGAGCGGTTACGCGCCAGGCGGTCTTCGACCGCGATCATCCAGTCCTCCGAGGCCCGTGCGACGAGCTTTTTCACGCGCTCGGAGGCGGTGACAGCGGCAAGGCATGCGGTGCGGTCGTCCGGATGAGGGAGTCTGCGCAGCGTGTCGACGTCACCGAGCGCCCAGGCTGTGGCGCGCGCCTGCATCGAACCCAGA
>VBNY01000143.1 GCA_005877705.1 Gammaproteobacteria bacterium | reverse complement strand
GGCGCTTTCCAAGACGGGCACGTTCGTCGGTCAGCATGTATGTGTTGCGCTTGAAGGCGCCGCCGTGCACATCAATGCATTCAACTTCCCGGTGTGGGGCATGCTGGAGAAGCTGGCTCCGACGCTGCTGGCGGGCGTGCCCTCGATAGTCAAACCCGCGACGGCGACCTCCTACCTCACCGAGCAGGTTGTCAGGCGGATCGTGGAATCCGGGATTCTGCCCGACGGCGCGCTGCAGCTCGTGTGCGGCGGTGTCGGCGATCTCTTCGACCACCTGAGCTGTCAGGACGTCGTGTCCTTTACGGGCTCGGCCGCGACGGCGCAGAAGTTGCGACAACATCCGACGGTGATTGCGCACTCCGTGCGTTTCACGTCGGAAACCGACTCGCTCAACTCCTCGATACTCGGGCCGGATGCCGGCGCGGGCACGCCCGAGCTCGATCTGTTCGTTCGCGAGGTGGTGCGCGAGATGACGGTGAAGGCCGGACAGAAGTGCACCGCTATTCGCAAGGCGATCGTTCCGGCAGACCGTGTGCAGGACGTCGTCGACGGCTTGCGTGCCGCGCTCGGCAAGGTTGTCCTCGGCGATCCGCGTCTCGAGCAAGTCCGCATGGGACCGGTCGCCTCGCTGGGACAGCGGCGCGAGGTCATGGAACAGCTGAGCAAGCTCAAGCGCGAAGCGGAGGTCGTATACGGAGAGCCCGGAAAAATCGAGGTCATCGGGGCCGATGCCGAGCGCGGCGCTTTCGTGTCGCCGACGCTGCTGTACTGCCGCGATGCGGGCGCCGCCAAGGCGATTCACTCGGTCGAGGCCTTCGGTCCCGTGTGCACGGTCGTGCCCTACGAGACTCTGGATGGGGCCGTCGCTCTGGCACGACGGGGTGGCGGAAGCCTGGCAGGGTCTGTGTTCACGGCGGATGACACCGTTGCGGCCCGTCTGGTACTCGGCCTTGCACCGTTCCACGGCCGTGTGCTCGTTGTGAACCGACATTGCGCGAAGGAGTCGACGGGCCACGGCTCGCCGCTGCCGCATCTCGTGCACGGCGGTCCTGGACGGGCAGGGGGTGGCGAGGAGATGGGTGGCATCCGTGGCGTGCTTCATTACATGCAGCGCACGGCGGTGCAGGGCACGCCGGATGTGGTCGCGGCCGTGACCGGACGGTGGGTGAAGGGCGCCCGACAACTCGATCCGGGGGCGCATCCATTCCGCAAGCCGTTCGGCGCACTGGCTATCGGTGACACGTTCAACTCCGCCGAGCGCGAGGTCACGGTGGCGGACATCGAGCGCTTCGCCGAGCTCTCGGGCGACACGTTCTACGCGCACATGGACGAAGCCGAGGCTCGCCGCAATGAACTGTTCGGCGGCCGTGTGGCGCACGGATACTTTCTCGTAGCCGCGGCGGCCGGCCTGTTCGTGGATCCGCCCTACGGCCCCGTGCTGGCCAACTACGGCATCGACGCTCTGCGATTCACCAAGCCGGTCAAGCCCGGGGACCGCATCAAGGTGCCGGCGCCGGCTACGGCGAAGTGCGCTGGGATACTGAAATCACCAACCAGAACGGCGAGCCGGTTGCAAGCTATGACGTGCTGACGATGGTCAGCGAGAAGGCGGTCCCGGACGCGTCCTGACTAGGTCGCCGGAACTGGCATGCTCTGTAGCGGGCATACGAAACGCGTGTCCGCGCGTGGACACTGCCTTCACCAACACCCACACCGCACTGCCCACGCGCAGATCGAGCGCCTCGACCGCACTCTGCGTGATCCGCGCGAGCACAATTGCGCCGCCTATGTCGACCTCGATCAACACGGCCTGATCGGTGTCCGCGGAAATCTGCGCAACAGTGCCCTGCAGCGCGTTACGCACGCTGAGGGCATGGGGTGACTGCGTGGCGAGAATGATGTCGCGGGCGAGCAGTTGGATGCGTACGCGCGAGCCGACCGGAGCCTCCCGCAAGCTGACGTGCAGAGTCCCACGCCCGAGTTGAACATCGGCCATGCCGCGCTCCGAGTCAACCTTCGTGACCACGCTGTCGAGCACGGCGCCAACCGAGTCAGGTCCTACGATGGAGCGCAGCTCGGGTCGCAAACTGACTTCACCAGGGGTTCCCTGAGCCACCACGCTGCCTGAGTCCAGCAGCACGACATGGGTTGCGAGGCGCAGCACCTCCTCGAACTCGTGGCTGACGTAGACCATCGGAATCGACAGCCGGTCGCGCAACGCCTCCAGGTACGGCAGCACCTCTTCGCGGCGCGCGACATCCAGCGAGGCAAGCGGCTCATCGAGCAGCAACAAGCGCGGTTGCGAGAGAAGCGCGCGTCCCAGGGAAACACGCTGGCGCTCGCCGCCGGAGAGCTGCTGCGGACGGCGGCGCAACAGCGGCGCAAGGCCGAGCAGGGCGATGACTTCGTCAAAGCCTATGGCGCGCGGCGCGGCGGCGCGCTTGTAGCCGTAGCGGAGGTTGCCTAGAACGTCGAAGTGAGGGAACAACCGCGCGTCCTGAAAGACGTACCCGATGCGGCGTCTCTCGACCGGTATGGCAACCCCGGCGCGCGTGTCCGTGAGGACCGTCTGCTCGAGCTGAACGCAGCCCGCGTCCGGCTCCAGCAGCCCCGAGATGATGTTGACCAGGGTCGTCTTCCCGCACCCCGAGCGGCCGAACAGCGCGACGACACCGGGCGTCGGCGCCTCGAACTCGGCACGCAGTGTGAACTCATCCCGCCGCTTTAGGCCCCGCCAGTCCCAGCACGAAGGACAGAACGGCGAGCCGCAGTGCCAGCGCGTCCCCGCCGGGAGATTGAATCGCCGTGTACAGCGCAAGCGGCAACGTGCGGGTCACGCCGGGGACGTTGGAGGCGAAGGTAATGACCGCGCCGAACTCCCCGAGCCCGGCGGCGAAGGCGGTGACGGCGCCCGCCAGAATCCCTGGCAGCATCAGCGGCAGCGTGATCGTGGCAAAGCGGTCCAGCGGACCGGCCCCAAGGGTGCGGGCCGCCTCCTCCAGCCCGCGGTCGACGTTCTCCAGCGCAATGCGGATGGCGCGAACCATGAGCGGGAAGGTCATCACCGCCGTCGCGAGCGCGGCCCCGGCCGTCGTGAAGGCGAGCTCGATGCCGACTGTCCTGCGTAGCCAGCCTCCGATCGGACCGTGGACACCGAACAGCACCAGCAGGACATATCCGACCGCAACCGGCGGCAGCACCAGGGGCAGATGCACGAAGGCATCGAGAAGCGGTCGCCCGGGAAAGCGCGCGCGCGTGAGCAGCCACGCCGCCAGTACCGCCAGCGGCAGGCTGAACCCCACGCTGCGCGCGGCCACCTCGAGGCTCAGGCGCAAGGCGTCGAGCTCGGCGGAGCTTGGAAAGCCGTTCATCAGCGTGGCGGAGCTCAACCCGAGGCACCTTCTTCTTGTTGCGCCGTGGACTTTCGCACGACAGCCGGTGGGGCGACTACCGGGCGGGTGGTTTACGGCCTTGAGTCCGGGAGTATGCGCCCGCATGTTGCGGGGCATGCCCCTTGCGCGCTCTCGAGCCCAAGGGAACTGCGATGGGGTCGGATGGCGGAGGCCGAATGAGTACCGAGCGACAGTACGGCTGGATGTGGGTCGAGGCCTGCGAGGTGCTGGACCGCGCCGAGCGTCTGCAGCGGCAGCTCCTGCGCTACATGGGCCCGGGTGGGGATGCGGCCGTGTGGGAGCCCCCGGTCGATGTCCAGGAGACGCCCGACGGGCTGATTCTGCTTTTTGCGCTGCCCGGCGTCGTGCCGGAGGAAATCGACATCAAGCTCGAACCCGGTGAGCTCACAGTGAGCGCGAGGCGTCCACTCAGGCTCGCTCATCCGGACGCCGTGATCCGGCGCCTTGAGATTCCTCACGGCCGGTTCGTGCGGCGAATCACCTTGGCGGGGACGCCCGTACAGATTGGCGAAACCCGCTACGTGAATGGCTGCCTGGAAGTGCGGCTGGTCCCAACTGCCGAAAATCGAGCACGCGAGTAGCTTATGACGGATACCGAAAACGCCCCTGCGACGCGCCGCATCGAGTTGCCGCCCTTGCCGGCGGATGCGGTGCCGATCGTTGCGCTGCGCAACATCGTGCTGTTTCCAGGCATCGTATTGCCTGTGATGCTTGGACGCGAGGAGAGCATCGCAGCCGCGCAGGAGGCAGTGCGCACCGGACGCAAGGTGGGGCTGCTGCTGCAGCGGGACCCCGGCATCGAGAAGCCTGCCGCGACGGATCTCCACGAAATCGGCGTGCTCGCTTCGGTCGCGCGCTACGTGACCGCGCCCGACGGCACCCATCATCTCATCTGCCAGGGTGAGAGCCGCTTTCGGCTGCTGCAGATAGTGCGCGACACGCCACTGCTCGCGGCACGCATCGAGACAATCCCGGAAGCTGCGGCCACGGGCCCGGACATCGAGGCGCGCGTCGACTTCCTCAAGCAGCGGGCGCTCGAGGCCCTGTCGCTTCTGCCGCAGGTGCCGACGGAGCTGGCGCGCACCATCCAGACCATGGACTCCCCCGGGCAGCTTGCCGATCTGATCGCGAGCTTCATGGACGTGAAACCGGCGGAGAAGCAGGAGCTGCTCGAGACGCTCGACCTCAAGGAGCGGCTCGACAGGGTGGTGAAGCTCCTCGCACACCGCGTGGAGGTGTTGAAGATCACGCGCGACATCACCGAGCAGACTCAGGCGGCGCTCGGCGAGCGCCAGCGCGAGGCCGTGCTGCGCGAGCAGATGCGCCAGCTGCAGAAGGAGCTCGGTGAGTCGGAAGGCTCGGACAGCGACATCGCGGAGCTCGAGAAGGCGATCGCCGCGAGCGGCATGCCTGGCGAAGTCGAGGAGCATGCGCGCAAGGAGCTCAAGCGCCTGCAGCGCATGAACGAGGCGAGTCCCGAGCACGGCATGCTGCGCACCTACCTCGACTGGCTGATCGCCCTGCCATGGAACAAGGTCGATGCCGAGGACATCGACATCGAGCGCGCGCGGCGTGTGCTCGATGAGGATCACTACGGCCTCGACAAGGTGAAGCGCCGTATCCTCGAGTACCTGGCGGTCCGCAAGCTCAACCCGCAGGGCCGCAGTCCCATCCTGTGCTTCGTGGGCCCGCCCGGCGTCGGCAAGACCTCGCTCGGGCAGAGCATCGCGCGTGCGCTCGGGCTCAAGTTCGTGCGGGCGAGCCTCGGAGGCGTACACGATGAGGCGGAGATCCGCGGCCATCGGCGCACGTACATCGGAGCGCTGCCCGGTAACATCATCCAGGGGCTGCGCAAGGCGGGCACGCGCAATCCGGTTTTCATGCTGGACGAGATCGACAAGCTGAACGCGAGCTTCCAGGGCGACCCCGCCTCGGCGCTGCTCGAGGTGCTGGACCCGGAGCAGAACTCGACCTTCCGCGACAACTACATTGCGCAGCCGTTCGACTTGAGCCGCGTGCTGTTCATCGCGACCGCGAACGTGCTCGAAACCGTTCCGGGGCCGCTGCGCGATCGCATGGAGATCATCCATCTCACCGGCTACACGGACGAGGAGAAGCTGCAGATCGCCAAGCGCTACCTCGTGCAGCGGCAGCTCAAGGCGAACGGCCTCGATACCGCGAGGGTAACGATCACGGATGCGGCTCTGCTGCGGGTGATTCACGAGTACACGCGCGAGGCCGGCTGCCGCAATCTCGAGCGCGAGATAGGCGCTCTGGTCAGACACGCGGCGATGCGGATCGCCGAGGGCAAGGTTACGAGCGTGGAGTTCGATGCCCCGGATGTGCCCGAGGTCCTCGGCCCGACGCGCTTCGAGAATGAAGTCGCGCAGCGTACGTCTGTCCCCGGCGTCGCCACCGGGCTGGCGTGGACGCCGGTCGGCGGGGACATCCTGTTCGTGGAATCGGCGCGCATGCCGGGCAGCGGCAAGCTGATTCTCACGGGCCAGCTGGGCGATGTGATGAAAGAGAGCGCGCAGGCGGCGCTCAGCCTCGTGAAGGCTCAGGCGGCGGAGCTCGGCATCGACCCGAAGCTCTTCGACCAGAGCG
>VBNY01000142.1 GCA_005877705.1 Gammaproteobacteria bacterium | reverse complement strand
ATACGACACCGAGCATCCGCCGCTCGCGCGCGCACTCATCGCCTTAGGCCCGTATGTAGCCGGCGCCCGTTCATTTGGCACTCCGCCGCCCGATGGCACCCAGGAAGGCATCGACATTCTCTACTCGAACGGGCACTACGATCTTTACCTCACCCTTGCACGGCTCGGCACGCTGCCATTCCTCGCGCTGCTGCTGGTGACGACCTGGCTGTGGGCGAGGCGGCTGACTCGATCCTCCGGCGAGGCCCTGCTGGCGGTCACGCTCCTGGCGGCCGTGCCGCCGATTCTCGGGCACGCCGCGCTTGCCACTCTCGACGTGCCGGCCGCAGCCACGACGTTGCTCGCCCTCTACATGCTGCAACGCTGGCTCAGCGGTGGCAGCTGGCGCGATGCCGTGTCGTTCGGAGTTGCAGCCGGCCTGGCGACCGCGACGAAGTTCTCCGCCATACCGTTCCTGGGCCTGGGGTTGCTTGCGCTCGCAGCCATCCACATCAGTGTTGAATCCCGCGTGCAGCAGCAGGCGAGTCCGGGCCGGTCGCTGAGTGCCGCCACGAGACGCCGACTTGCCGGCCTGGTCGTGGTGATGCTCGTGGCCGCCGTGCCGGTTGCCCTGGCCTACGGCCTGCGTTCCGCCACCGCCACCGGCGTCATTCGCCGCTTCAACTGGGCGCTATCCTATCTGTCCCACGAGCAGGGGCTCGCCCACCAAGCGGGCGTGGTGCTGGGCCACGTGTGGCTGCCCCGGGCGATGAAGGACTTCATCGAGGGTGTCGTAGCGCTCAAGGCCCACAACGATACCGGACATCTGTCATTCCTGTTAGGTCACGTGCGCACGAGCGGCTGGTGGTATTTCTATCTCGTCGCGCTCGCGGTGAAGACACCGATCCCGCTGTTGGCGACCGGACCGGCCGGCATAGCGTTGCTCGCGCGTGCAGGGTGGCGGGACAAGGATGCGTGGCGGCTGGCGCCCGCCGTGCTGTTCGTGACGCTGCTGGTATTCTCGAGCAGCGCCAGCCGGATCAACATCGGCATTCGGCACGTCCTCATCCTGTATCCGTTCCTCGCCCTCGGGGGTGCGCACACGCTGACGGTCGCATGGCGCGCCCTGCGCGGCGCTCGCAACCGATATCTTGCCGGTGCCGGGATCGCGCTGGTGGTTGGTCTCATCGGCTGGCAGGTCGGTACGCTGTGGGTGGCGAACCCCGATTACCTTCCGTACTTCAACGAGGCGGTCGCCCACCCCGATCACGTGTTGGTGGACTCGGACCTCGATTGGGGACAGGATCTGCGCCGCCTGGAGCGGCGCCTCGCCGACCTCAAGGTTGCACGCCTGAGCCTCGCCTACCGCGGCACGGCGGATCTTTCCCGGGAAGCGCTGCCGCCCTTCGAGCCTCTGCCGCCCTGGCATCCGGCGACGGGTTGGATCGCTATCTCGGCGCTCGCGCGCGAGCACGATCTGGCCGGCTACGCGTGGCTCAACTTCTACCAGCCGCGTGAGCGCATCGGCAAGACGATCGACCTCTATTACATCCGTTAGTCGGCTGCCCGCAGCCGCGCGATCCGCGCCACCGCCGGCGGGTGCGAGTAGTAGAACGCGGCGTACACGGGGTCCGGGGTGAGCGTGCTGGCGTTATCGCGGTAGAGCTTCACCAGTGCTGCGGCCAACTCGCTGGAGCTCGAGTGGCGCGCGGCGAACGTGTCGGCTTCGAACTCATGGCGTCGCGACCAGAGGGAGGCGAGCGGTGTCGCGAAGAAAGTGAAGAACGGCACCACCAGCACGAAGAGCATGAGCGCCGCATGCGTCGCGGGAACCGGCACTCCGAACGCGGCGTAGAACGCGGGCCGGCCGGCTAGCCAGCCCAGCAGCGCAAGCCCCACGAACGTCGTGGCGATCGACAGCAGCAGGCGCTTGCGCACGTGGTGGAGCCGAAAATGACCCAGCTCGTGGGCCAGGACGGCTTCGACCTCAGGGTGCCCGAGACGCTCGAGCAACGTGTCGAAGAACACGATGCGCTTGTGGCGGCCGATGCCGGTGAAGTAGGCATTGCCGTGCGTCGAGCGGCGCGAGCTGTCTACCACGAACACTCCCTTTGAGGCGAAGCCACAACGCCTCAGCAATGCTTCGATACGGCTCTTGAGCACTTCATCCTCGAGCGGTGAGAACCTATTGAAGCGCGGTGCGATGAACGCCGGCCACGCCCATGTCATGAGGAACGTCAGCCCAAGCCACAGCAACCACGCCCACGCCCACCACCAGCGGCCGGCGCGCTCCATGAGCAGCAGCGTCACCAGCAGCAGCGGTCCGCCGAGCAGCACCGCGAGCAGCAGGTTTTTGGCCAGATCGGCCAGGAACAGCAGCGGCGTCGTGCGATTGAATCCAAAGCGGGCTTCAAGCCTGAAGGTGCGCCAGATGGACAGCGGCAGGTTGGTCGCTGCGGCCACGCACGCAACCGTTGCAATGACGGCCGTGCCCAGCCAGGGCTCCCCCCAACCCGTGCGACGCCACAGACCGTCAACGGCCGCGATGCCACCGCCTACAGTGAGGGCGAGCGTGACGACCGTGTGGACGATCATTCCGATGCGTCCGAAGCGCACTCGCGCGGTCGTGTAGTCGGCTGCCTTGCGGTGATCCGCGGCCGAGACACTCTCGACGAACGGCTCGGGCACGGACTCACGATGGCGTGCGACCGCCGCGATCTGCCGCCTCGAGAGCCACAGCTCCAGCGCCGTGGTCGCGAAGACCGCCGCGATGAACAGGAGGGTTAGCCAGAGCATGGGACGTGTTGGGATCGATCGACAGGACCAGATCGTCCTGGACCTGCAGGATATCCATTCCGGGGCGCCCGCGTGAGGGT
>VBNY01000141.1 GCA_005877705.1 Gammaproteobacteria bacterium | reverse complement strand
CGAGGAAAGCATCAATGGCATCGATTCTGGTTGTCGACGATGAGCCCGAGGTCGTAGAGGCCATCCGCCGCGTGCTCGAGCACGCCGGATTCGCCGTCGCAGTGGCGAGCTCGGTGGAGTCCGGCCTGCAGATCACCCAGGAGCACCAGCCGGATGTGGTCGTGACGGACGTGATCATGCCGAAGGTGCACGGCCTCGAGCTCATCAAGGCGCTGCGGGCCCGCTATCCGGGAGTGCGCGTGATTGCGATATCAGGCGGCGGCAGTTTTGGACCGCTTGCCTACAAGCCGGATGCCGTCAGCACTCATGCCTACCTCGCGGCCGCCCGCGAGATCGGCGCCGAGGAAGTGCTCACGAAGCCCTTCGACATGGGCGATCTGCTCGCCGCCGTGCGCAGACTGCTTCCCAATTGACCCATTGATCGGTAAGGGTTTTCACCCCTATACGGCGGGGAATGCTGCGATGCAATATGAGAGTCGCCCCGCAAAATACGTAGGATTGCTAAGCGCATGGGTGCGCCGCCAGTTATATTATTGCGCGTTAAGAACGTGTGAAAAGTCGCGCCGGTGAGGCTAAGCCCGCGGACGCGATAGCAGGGGAGTAAGATTGGCTCATCCCACTCACAATCAATCCGGAACGGCGGCCAAGGCCGCGAATGACGGGTTTGACCCGCGGACCGCTGCACCCTCGGGCACGACGAAGAAGCGCCTTCTCGTGGTGGAGGATCACGCCATTTTGCGCGACGGCCTGCGAGCGCTGCTCGAGCTCGAGACCGATCTGGAGGTTGTAGGCACCGTCGGCGATGCCGATGCGGCGGTGATCGCCGTACGCCATCTGCGGCCCCAGCTCGTTCTGACAGATATTGCCTTGCCCGGCCGCTCGGGCATCGAGCTGATCCGCGAGCTCAGCGCGCTCGATCCCGACCTGCGGATCGTGGTGCTCACCGGGCACACCTCGGAAGAGTACATCCGGGCGGCGCTCAACGCGGGAGCGCACGGGTATGTGCTGAAGGACTCCGGGCGCTCGGAACTGTTGCACGCGATCCGCTCAGCAGCTGCGGGCAGACAATACCTGTGCGCCGCGGTCGCGACGAAAGTCGTGTCCGGATTCGTGAACAGGTATGAGGCGAAACATGCGGTGCGGCCGGAAGAACACGTCACCGGACGCGAGCGCGAAGTGCTCACCCGCATCGCCCTTGGGCAGTCCAACAAGACCATCGCGCGAGAATTGGGGCTGAGCGTCAAGACAGTGGAAAAGCACCGCGCGAACCTGATGCGCAAGCTCACCCTGCACAACGCCGCCGCCGTCACGCTGTTTGCGCTTCGCCAGGGCTTCATCGACCCCACCTCCCTCGACCGCGGCACTTAATCCGGCTCACCGCGCCCGCAGCGCGCCGCGCGTCGGCGAATTGCGACTCTCGCCCGCACGCTGAACCTTCGCCAGAATGGCTTCTCCAAGCTGCTGACCCGTTTATTTCCCGACCGGCCAGAGGCGCATCACCATGACCCCGCTATCGAGCCAGCGTGTACGCGCATTCGCCCGGCTATTGGCGCCTATCGCGCTCTCAGTGGCTCTCCCGAGCATCACCCAGGCCGCGCTCGGCGGCACCGAGGCGTCCGTCGAGGTGGATCGAGTCCGGATGAAGGCGGCCCTGAAGACGTCGCAGACGGCCCTATATACCGTTCACGAGATGCAGACCCCGTCCGGCATCACCGTACGGGAATTCGTTTCCCCGGCCGGCGTTGTGTTCGCAGTGACCTGGCAGGGACCCTTCATGCCCGATCTGCGCCAGACCCTGGGCGCGTACTTCCCCATCTTTCAGACGGCGCCGCCCACCGCCCGCTTCGGGCATTCGCACCTAATGGTGGAACGGTCGGACCTCGTCGTCCGCTCGGGCGGCCACCTGCGGTCGTTTTTCGGCTTGGCTTACGTTCCACGGCTGGTGCCCGCGGGTGTCGCGGCCGATCAACTCAAGTAGGTGAAATGAGTAGGTGAAATGAGTAGGTGAAACGCCCGTGAGAAACCGGACAGCGTGTGCGATTTGTGCGGTGCTCGCTTTGGCGAGCGCCTGCGGAGGAGGAGGGAGCAGTAGCGGCGGTGGGCCTCCTCCGCCGACGGGGCAGAACGTCGCCCCCATCATCGTCGACAGCGGCCCGGCCGCCGCGGTCAACATAGTCAACACAGCGTACGTGACCGTTACGCTGTGCGCGCCCGGCGGCACGACCTGTCAGACGATTGACCACGTGAGCGTGGATACGGCGTCTTTCGGCTTCCGTGTCATCGCATCGGTGCTCAACTCCTCGCTGGCCCAGGCCCTGCCTCAGACACAGGCTTCGAGCGGCCAGCCGCTGGTGGAGTGTACCCAGTTCGCGGACGGTTATGTCTGGGGCCCGGTCAAGACCGCCGACCTGAAAATCGGCGGCGAAGAGGCGGCGAGCGTGCCGATTCAAGTGATCGGCGACAGCGCGTTTCCAACATCGACAGTCCCGACCGACTGCTCCAGCCTGGGCAAAACGAACGAAAACACAGTAGCCGCCTTCGGTGCGAACGGTATCCTCGGCATCGGCGTGTTTCGCGAGGACTGCGGCCCGGGATGTGCCACGGGTATGCCGGCGGGCACCCCGCTGCCGGGCTGGTATTACAGCTGCCCCTCGTCCGGATGTACGGGCACCCTGACCCCTGTCGCGCAGCAGGTCCAAAACCCCGTGTTTCACTTCACGACCGACAACAACGGCGTGATCGTGGAGCTGCAGTCGGTAGGCGCGGCCGGCGCCCCCACGGCCAGCGGCTCGCTCGTGTTCGGCATCGACACCCAGAGCAACAACGCGCTCGGCATGGCGACGGTCCTGACGGTCGATGCGAATGTCGGTGAGTTCACGACGCAATTCAACACTCAGACAGCCAATCAGACATTGGCGGCGAGCATCATCGATTCCGGTTCGAACGGCCTGTTCTTCCCCGACAGCGACAGCACCATGATTGCCTGCAAGGACAGCACCGGGAACCCAACCGGGTTCTATTGCCCCGCGAGCGTGCAGTCGCTGAGCGCGACGATGCAGAGCGTTACCGGCATCACGAAGAATGTGTCATTCAGCATTGCCAGCGCTGACTCGCTGCTGTCGAGTAACCCGAATTACTTCGCCTTCAGCAATCTCGGCGGCCCGAGTGGGCCGACCTTTGCCAACAGCTTCGATTGGGGCCTGCCGTTCTTTTACGGACGCAACGTATTCGTGGCGATCGAGGGACAGACGACCTCCGCGGGCATGGGGCCCTACGTCGCCTTCTAACCGGGTTCCTACTTCTGGCCGCTGAGCAGGCGCACGAGCCCCAGCAATGCCGCGCGCTGATCCTCCCAGACCTCATACGTCATGGGAGTGTCGTCGGCGCTCGTCAGCACGGCGAGGTGGCGGGCCTCGGCGATGAAGCGCAGCGTCCCGAGGTCCGTTCGATAGACGTTTGGCGCCGCATCGTGCCCGGGTGGCGCATGTACGGGCACGCCTATGCCCACATCGAGCGTGGAGTGCCCCTGGAGGGTGAGGCGGAGGCGTCGATCATCCGCCGCGATGACCAGAGGATCGGTGACCGGCGCCCCG
>VBNY01000140.1 GCA_005877705.1 Gammaproteobacteria bacterium | reverse complement strand
CTGATGCCGTCATAGACCGCGATCGCCTGGCGGCAGGTATGACAGTGCACCGGCGCGGATTCGGCTCGCGCTGCGCTTGCGGCGTCGCGGGGTGGTTTCTGACTCATCATGATGCTCCATTAACGCATACGGTGGCAAAACCGCCGCCTCCAAGATTGCTTGCTTCCGGATACGTGACGGCCAAGGTGAAGGCTACCGCGACAGCGGCGTCGACGGCATTTCCCCCGGCGGCGAGGATTTCAGCCGCCGTGTCAGCCCCATAACAGTCCGGCGCGGCAACCGCAGCTTGCACGGGGGCGTGCGCCGCGACTTTGCCGAACAGGCGGGCGACACCAACGACGGCAACCGCGCGCGCTACGCCAAGAGTCAATGATCACGATTCACGCTCGCGCGGCGGCGATAGGGTCGCATCTACTATCCTTTCTTCGCGCTGGAGCGGTTTTTCTTCTCAAAAAGGGGTTTTTGCGAACTCAATTGTGGCGGGCGCTGCAACTTAGAGCAATCCGTGATCCCGTTCGCACGTATCCGGCCTTGATTTCAGCGCGCAAGTGACAGTCGTAAGATGGTAGGCGAGTGAGTAATCGGGCACCTCGGCGGAGATTTCCGGGCTGCCCGCCGCATCCTTGCGGGCGGTTCGCCAGATCGGCGGCTCTCACGCAGCTCGTTCGGCACGCGTCGGGCGAATAAAGAGTCCCTCCTGGTACCGGCCTTCGCGCCCCACAGCCGCTCGACCTCGGCAAGGGCTGCTTCGTAGTCCCCTTTGGTCCGAATTGGCCTGACACTACTTGCCGCCATACTGCACCTTCGTCACGTCGATTTGCTCGTACTCGCTATGCGTGCCGATCCACTTGATCCAAACAATGCGTTTTTCGAAGTCCACCGCGACCACCAGACGATAGTCGTTGCCCTTGATATTGAAGACGATGCGCTCGGCCGTCACCACGCTCGCCGTACGATAATGCCGCTTGACCTCCGCCATGCTCCCCCAACGCGCGCGGCGAACTTCCTCGAACCATACCTCTAGCGCAGCTTTGCGCGCTTTCCCGTCCTTGTGCGTCGCGCGTGAGAGTGACAGTTTAACAGATGATGGTGGATTATCTATCGCAGTCAGTTAAAATGTTCTAATGACCATTCTCCCCAGAGCGACCGCTCCCCTACTCGCCCAGGCACTACGGGCGATGCGTGTGGTCGTCGTAACTGGACCGCGACAGGCCGGCAAAAGCACCTTCGTCGAGCACCATCCCGCACTTGTAGGCCGGCCCTATCTCACACTGGACGACCCTTCGGTGCTCAGACGCGCGCGCGAGAACCCGGTCGCGTTCGCCCGCACCGAACCTCGCATGACCATCGACGAGGTCCAACGGGAGCCAGGACTCATCCTTGCCATCAAATCGGTCGTCGATCGCCAGAGACCACCGGTGCGCGGGCAGTTCGTGCTGACGGGATCAGCCAATCTCCTGATGATGAAGAGCGTCGGCGACTCGCTTGCCGGACGTGCGTATTACCTCAGACTATGGCCTATGACCCGGCGCGAACAATTAGGTATCGGGAGTGCCGGCGCTTGGGATCGCTTTTTCGAGAACGAAGTGCCCCGCTGGCTCGAGGTCGCGCGGACCGACAAAGCACCGCAAGCGTCATGGCGAGAATACGGCGCACGCGGTGGATTCCCCGAAGTTGCCGTCGGACGACTTTCTCCGGCTGACCGCGCCCTGTGGTTCGACGGATACATCGCGACGTATCTTGAGCGCGATCTGCGAGAACTCGCCGCCGTAGCCGACCTCGCCGATTTCCAGCGGTTGATGCAAGCGGCGGCGTTGCGTATCGGCAATCTGCTCAATCAAAGCGAGCTCGGCCGCGACGTAAAGCTTCCGGCGATGACGGTGCATCGGTACCTGAATCTACTCGAAACGTCCTACCAGATTGTCCGTCTGCCATCCTACGCGGTGAATCGGACCAAGCGCCTGATCAAAACACCCAAGCTGTATTGGAATGATCCCGGACTCGCCCTGCACCTCGGACTTGGAGGAGAGGACGGCGAGCCTACTGGCGCGCATTTCGAGAACCTTGTCCTCTGTGACCTGCTCGCATGGCGAGACACGCACGCACCGCGCGCGGCAGTCACTTACTGGCGAACGGCCTCGGGTTACGAGGTCGATTTTGTGCTTGAGCGGCAGCGACAACTCGTTGGCGTTGAGGTCAAAGCCGGCTCGCAGCCGTCGATGAAGGACATACATGGGATACGCGCTTTCCTCTCGGAGCATCCGCGCCACGCTCGCGGAGGAGTCGTCGTGCATGGCGGAGATGAAAGTTACTGGTTAGACGAGAAAATTGTCGCAGTCCCGTGGTGGCGTGTCATGTAGGAGCGGCCATCGCGCCCTTTCACGGCGGTAACAGGGGTTCGAATCCCCTTGGGGACGCCGTGAAATCAGCGGCTTAGATAGAGTACCAGACGGTGGTGTCCAATAAGTGTCCAATAAAAACGGGGGAATGGCACGCAAGGTGTCTTCCGTGAGCGCGCGCAACCCGCCCAGCTAGTTCGGCATCCCCCAATCGATCCGCGTCCGGCGGCGCGGGCAAGGCCGGAACTCGCCGGCACCTATTTCAATCCTTCACCGGCGCCCCGAATCGGGCCAGGGCCCGCAACAGGTTCGCCGCGTTCTCGGGCGTGGCCCAAACGAAGAAATCGATATCCTTGGTCGCGCGTGGATATCCGTGCACCGCGAGCGCGTAAGCTCCGACGACCAGGAACCTAACGCCCTCGACGGATAAGCACTCCAACATGTCTTTGTAATCGTTGTTCAGCATCTCGGCCTTCAACGAAAGACCAGACCTCGCGCGTCAATTCCCAGACCTGCGACAACCGCTCTTGCGGGCTCCCCGGCATGTAACCGCCGTCGTCACTTTCGGCGTGCGATCGGAAGAGGCGGACAGACTGACGATCAAGAGCCATTGGCGTGCTGCCTTGTCCTGAAAACCCTTAAATTGTAGTGATTTATCCCTTCAGGTGCGAGCGCCATTGCTGCAAGGATTACGCTCAGTGTCCGGAGCGCAGCGTCGCGGTTGCCCGCTCATCGACCCGGAGCGTGGCGGAGTCGATCACCACGCCGTAATCGCTGCGCGCCTTGTCGATCGACACGACACCATCGAGCACGTCCTCGCGCACGCGCTGCGGGGGTCGCTTGAACGGTTCGCCGTAGCCGCCGCCGCCGCTCTGGTAGATCTCGAATACATCGCCTTGATTGGCGTGATAGAAACTCTCTGTGTCGACATGCTGGCGGTCCAAGCCCGTCTGCAGGTACAGCTCGTGCGGTGGTGCCGCCTTGCCGCCTTCCAGGCCGAAGGGTGCGGTGGCCGTCTGCACGCCGCCACCGAAGTTGGCGATCGGAATCCCATTGGCATCGAAGCGCCAGCGGTAGATCGTGCCCATTCCGCCGCGCCACTCCCCGGCCCCGGCGCTGTCGGGCCAGTACTCATACTGCAGGACCGTGTAGGGATCCACGAGCTCATGAAGCTCCGGATCCGGTGCGCGCAGGCAGCCGGCGCAGAACGAGGGAGCGAGGTGATCCCAGCCATCGTGGCCGTAGGCGGCCCCGCTGCCGCCTTTGCACATGAAATGAATGTCGCCGAAGGGGCGACCGGTGCGCGGATTGAGTCCCATGGTGGCCGGCGCGCACCAGCGGGACCACGCCGCATCGACCTGCTTGGGCACCGCTTGCGAGAGCGCGAG
>VBNY01000139.1 GCA_005877705.1 Gammaproteobacteria bacterium | reverse complement strand
CTAGAGGAAGAGTCACGAAATACGGGTAGAGTGCGCCAGTCAACGGAATCACCGGTTGCACCGTGAGCGAACCCATCCTCGAAGTCCGCAAGCTCGTCAAGGAATATCCCTCCGTCACGGCGGTCGATGCAGTTTCGTTCAGCGTGTCCGAAGGGATCTGCTTCGGCCTGCTCGGCCCGAATGGCGCGGGCAAGACGACCATCATCGAGATCATGGAAGGTATCCTCACGCCGGACGCCGGTGAAGTCCGCTACCGCGGCGAGCCACTCGGTCAGCACTTCCGCGAGCAAGCCGGCATCCTGTTTCAGAAGACGGCGCTGCAGGACTTCCTCACCGTGCGGCAGAGCCTCGCGCTGTTCCGCGGCCTGTACGACCACGGGCTCGATGTGGATGAGGTCATTCGCATGTGCGCGCTCGAGAAGCTGGCAGGGCGCGATAACCGCAAGCTCTCGGGTGGCCAGCAGCAACGGCTGCTGCTGGCGATCGCGCTCGTGAACGATCCGAGCGTGCTGTTCCTCGACGAGCCCACCACCGGGCTCGATCCGCAGGCGCGGCGCAATTTCTGGCAGCTGATCGAGTCCATCAAGGCGCGCCGCAAGACGATCATCCTCACGACGCACTACATGGAGGAGGCCGAACTGCTGTGTGACGAGATCGCCATCATGGACCGCGGCCGCATCATCGCCCAAGGAGCGCCCCGCAAGCTGCTGCACGAGCATTTCGCCGACGTGCTGCTCGAGTTGCCCCGGCACGAGTTCCCGGAAGAGGCGCGGCACCTGCCCCTCAAGCTGATCGCCGCGAGCGATCGCGTCGAGATCACGACGCACGATCTGGACGCCACCTTGCGCACACTCATCGACGCCAAGGTGCCGTTGCGCAATCTGCGCATCCGGCCGGCGAATCTCGAGGACCTGTTTCTCGAGCTCACCGGCAAGGAGCTGCGCGCATGATGCAGCGGCTGCTGTCGGTCTGGCACGCACGCAACCTGGAATTCCTGCGCGACAAGGGCACGCTGACCTTCACGCTGCTGCTGCCGGTCATGCTGGTCGTGGGCATGAGTTTCGTGTTCGGCGGGCCGCAGCGTCCGCTGTTCAAGGTGGGCGTGTTGAGCGCGCAGATCGAGGCGCGCGCACACCCTTTTCTGCGCGAACGCTATGTCGAGTTCGTGCCCGTGGGGAGCGAGCGCGAGGGCTTGCGCAAAGTCACCCACCAGCAGATCGATCTGCTCGTCGAGCTGCGCGGCACGCCGCGCTACTGGGTGAACACCGATGCGCCGAAAGGTTATATCGTCGAGAAGCTGCTGCTCGCCGCCGACCCCAACGCCCGCCGGCAGCCGGTGACGGGTGCCGCGGTGCGTTACGTCGACTGGCTGTTCCCGGGCATTCTCGGCATGAACATGATGTTCAGCTGTCTGTTCGGCGTCGGCTATGTGGTGCTGCGCTATCGCAAGAGCGGCTTCCTCAAACGCCTGCATGCGACGCCGCTCACGGCCTTCGAGTTCCTCAGCGCGCAGGTACTGTCGCGGCTCAGCCTGATCGTGTTCGTCACCGGCATGCTGTATCTTGGAATCGGCGGCATCATTCACTTCCACTCGGCCGGCAGCCTCGCGCTGCTGGTGCTGCTCGGCGTGCTGGGTGCCTTGTCGATGATTGCCCTCGGACTTACGGTCGCGGCGCGGTTCTCGAGCGAGGAGCTCGTCGGCGGCCTGCTCAACATGCTCACCTGGCCGATGATGCTGCTCTCGGGGATCTGGTTCTCCCTCGACGGCTCGCCGCGCTGGGTGCAGTGGGTCGCGCATGTCTTTCCGCTCACTCATGTGCTCGATGCGGCGCGCGCAGTGACGCTGGACGGCGCCGGCATTGCGCAGATCGCTCCCAATCTCCTTTATCTCGGGGCGACCGCCCTCGTCTTCCTGGCGTTCGGCGCGTGGTCGTTCCGTTGGCGCATCGAGTAAGGAGGACCGTGTGCGTTTCCTGAGCGACAACACCGCCACCGCCTGCCCGGAGATTCTCGCCGCCATCGCCGAGGCGAATCGCGGGCTGGTGACAGCCTACGGCGACGATCCATGGACCCAGCGTCTCGACGCTGTCCTGGGGGCATTTTTCGGCACCGAGGTGCGGGCCTTCGCGGTCGCGACCGGCACCGCCGCCAACTCGCTGAGTCTTGCGACACTGAGCCCTCCTTACGGCGCGATCTTCGCCCACGAAGAGGCGCACATCGCGACCGACGAGTGTGGCGCGCCGGGATTCTTCTCTGGCGGAGCGCAGCTCGCGCTGCTGCCAGGCGAGCACGGCAAGCTGACGCAGACTGTGCTGGTGGAGGCGCTGGACGCGCATCCGGCCTCCGTGCACACCGTGCAGCCTGTCGTACTCTCACTGACACAGGCGAGCGAGCTCGGCACGACATACCGCCCGGCGGAAATCGCCGCGTTGAGCGAATTGGCGCACGAGCGGGGGCTCACGGTGCAGATGGACGGCGCGCGCTTCGCCAACGCGGTCGCGTTCCTCGGCTGTCACCCGGGCGATGTCACCTGGAGGGCGGGGGTTGACGTGCTGTCGTTCGGAGCGACCAAGAATGGCGCCCTCGCTGCCGAAGCTGTCGTGTTCTTCGACCGCGCTCTGGTGCGAGACTTCGAGCTGCGCCGCAAGCGCGCGGGTCAGTTGCTGTCCAAGGCGCGCTACGTGTCGGCACAGCTGCTCGCGTACGTCGAATCCGGTGTCTGGCTGCGAAACGCGGCCCGTGCCAACCAACTGGCGCAGCGCATCGGGCGCGCGGGCGCTGCGTGTCTGCTGCATCCGGTGGAGGCAAACGAAGTTTTCCTGCAGCTCGGCAGCGAGCGCAAGGCAAAACTGCGCAGCGCGGGTTTCGAGTTCTACGACTGGGGAGCGCAGGCGTCCGGGCAGGCGCGCCTGGTCGTCTCGTGGGATCAAGCCGAGCCGGACGTCGCTGCGCTCTGCGCGGCACTGGTGTCTTGATTGGCCGTGACTAGAGTTCGCGCAGGCTGGCCGTCACCGGCAGGCGCGCGGCCCGAATCGCCGGCAGCAGGCCGCCGATCATCCCGATGACCACCGCAATGACCAGTCCGCGCGCCACCAGCTCCGGCGTCACCCTGAAGTTGAACACCACCTGAGTGAAATTCTGCCCGAGCGTCGACACCGACAGACCGTTGAACAGCAGGTAAGCGCTCAGCGCGCCGAGC
>VBNY01000138.1 GCA_005877705.1 Gammaproteobacteria bacterium | reverse complement strand
GCCCGCCGTGTATTCGTGCAACGGCGTGTCCTTCCCCAGCACCGGATCGACAATCGCCCAGGCCGCCTCGACCTCGTCCTGACGCGCAAAGTGAGCGGTATCGCCGATGAGCGCGGCGCTGATGAGCCGCTCGTAGGCGTCCATCTCATCGCCCTGCTGTTGAGCGACAAACAGCTCCACCTCGCGCCCCTGCATCGCAGGTCCCGGCTTCTTCGTATTCGCTCCCACGGCAATCGCGACATCAGGGCCGACCCGGAAGCGCAGATAGTTCGGCTGCTCCGGCCCGAGCTCGCCGAAGACGTGGGCGGGCGGCGGCCGCAGATCGACGACGACCTCGGTGGCCGTCACGGGCAGGCACTTGCCGGCTCGCAGGTAGAACGGCACGCCGCTCCAGCGCCACGAGTCGATCGTAAGGCGCATGGCGGCGTAGGTCTCCACGCGCGAGTCGGGCGCCACGCCGGGCTCCTGCCGGTAACCTGCGAACTGGCCACGCACGAGCTGCTCCGCTCTCACGGGCCGCACGGCCTTGAGCACCTTCACCTTCTCATCGCGCAACGATTCACCTTCGGCGTTCACCGGCGGCTCGAGCGCCAGCAGCGCGGCTATCTGCAGCAGGTGGTTCTGCATGACATCGCGGATGGCGCCGGCCTCCTCGTAGAAGCGCCCGCGGCCGGCGAGCCCCAGCTTCTCGGCCATCGTGATCTGCACGCTCGCGACGAAGTTGCGGTTCCACACCGGCTCCAGAAACGAGTTGGCGAAGCGGAAGTACAGCAGATTCTGCACCGCCTCCTTGCCGAGGTAGTGGTCGATGCGAAAGATGCTCGATTCCGGGAATCCCCTGAGCAACGCTGCGTTCAGCGCGCGCGCCGAGGCCAGATCGCGCCCGAACGGCTTCTCGACCACGACCCGCGCGTTTGCCGCACACTGCGACTCGCGCAGGTGCTCGATCACGACAGGAAACACGCTCGGCGGAATCGCGAGGTAGTGAAGCGGCCGTTGCGCCTCGCCGAGCGCCTTGCGCAGCTCGGTGAAGGTGGCGCGCTCGCGATAGTCGCCATCAACGTTGCGCAGCAGGCCGACGAGGCGCGCCACCGCTTGCTCGTCGCGGGCCGGCACGAATGCCTCGAGACTGTCGCGCACGCGCCGCGCGAGTTGCTCGACCTGCCAGCCGGCGCGCGCCACCCCGATGACGGGCACGCTGAGCAGCCCGCGGCGCGCCAGGTGATAGAGCGCAGGATAGATCTTGCGATAGCACAGATCGCCGGTGGCGCCGAACAGGACAACGGCATCGCAATCGCGCCGCTGCATAAGCTCCTTACGCGGGCTTCTCGAGATGCCCGCCGAAGCCCAAGCGCATCGCCGACAGCAGCTTATCGGCGAATTCCGCGCGGCCCCGCGACTCGAAGCGCGAGTACAACGCGGCGCTCAGCACGTAGGCCGGCACGCCCACCTCGATGGCGGCCTGCACGGTCCAGCGTCCCTCGCCCGAGTCCGACACCCGGCCGCCGAAGCGCTGCAGCTTGGAATCCTTCGCCAGCGCCGCCGCGGCCAGATCGAGCAGGCGCGAGGAGATGATGCTGCCGTGACGCCACAGCTCGGCGATCGCCCCGACATCGAGCTGGTACTGGAACAGACGCGGGTCGGCCAACGGCGTGGTCTCGGCGTCGATCTCCGCCTTCTGCAGACCGGCATCGGCATGCGCGAGCAGATTCAACCCTTCGGCGTATGCGGCCATCAGCCCGTACTCGATCCCGTTGTGGACCATCTTCACGAAGTGCCCCGCCCCGTGAGGTCCGCAGTAGAGATAGCCCATCGCGGCGCTGCTGCTCTGCTGACCCGCTTGACCGCCTGGCGCAGCAGCGCCGGGGCGCGCTGCGGCCGGCATCCGACCTCCCGGCGAAAGCGTCGCGAAGATCGGCTCGAGCGAGGCTACCACGTCGGCCTCGCCGCCGATCATCAGGCAATACCCCTGCTCGAACCCGAGCACGCCGCCACTCGTTCCAACATCGATGCAATGAATACCGAGCGGCCGCAGCTGCTCGGCGCGGCGGATATCGTCGTGGTAGTGCGAGTTGCCGCCATCGATGACGATATCGCCGGCCTGCAGCAGCGGCCGCAGCTCGGCGAGCACGGAATCGACGATTGCCGCGGGCACCATCAGCCACACGGCGCGCGGCGCAGGCAGCGCGCTCACCAACTCGCCAAGCGACTGCGCCGCGCGCGCGCCGGCGGCGGCGGCTGCCTGCACTGCTTCGGGCGAGCGGTCGTGAGCCACGCACTCGTGCCCACCCTTGAGCAACCGACGCACCATGTTGGCGCCCATGCGTCCAAGCCCGACCATCCCGATGCGCATATGATCTCCGCCCCGTGGCGTGCTTGAGCCTACGCTGCCCGCGCCGCGGGCACGCGCCGAATCTGCGCCCCCAACTGCGCGAGCTTCTCCTCGATCGCCTCATACCCGCGATCGATGTGATAGATGCGCTCCACCTCCGTGCGTCCCTCCGCCACGAGGCCCGCGAGCACCAGGCTGGCGGAAGCCCTCAGGTCCGTCGCCATCACCGGCGCCGCCGTCAGCTTGTCCACGCCGCGGATGATGGCGGTGTTGCCTTCCAGGCGGATCTCCGCCCCGAGGCGCCGCATCTCGAGCATGTGCATGAAGCGATTCTCGAAAATCGTCTCGATGATCGTTCCGACGCCGGAGGCGACGGTGTTCAGAGCCGCAAACTGCGCCTGCATGTCGGTCGGGAATGCGGGATAAGGCGCGGTGCGCACGTCCACTGCCTGCGGCCGCCGGCCACGCATGTCCACCTCGATCCAGTTATCGCCGACGCCGAGCTTGGCACCGGCCTCCTCCAACTTGGCGAGCACGGCGTCGAGGTGATCGGGCCGTGTGTGCTTGATGCGCACGTTGCCGCGCGTGATCGCGCCGGCAACCAGATAAGTGCCGCTCTCGATTCGATCGGGGAGCACCTCGTACGTCGTGCCGCGCAAGCGCTTGACGCCCTTCACTACGATCTTGTCGGTGCCCGCACCCCGGATGTTGGCGCCCATCGCGATGAGGAAGTTTGCCAGGTCGACGACCTCGGGCTCGCGCGCTGCGTTCTCGATGATCGTCTCGCCGTCGGCGAGCGTCGCAGCCATCATCAGGTTCTCCGTGCCCGTGACGGTGACCGTATCGAGCACCAGGCGCGCGCCCTTCAGGCGATCCGCCCGCGCCTTGATGTAACCGCCTTCGATCGTGATGTCGGCGCCCATGGCCTGCAGTCCCGCGACATGAATGTTCACGGGCCGCGCGCCGATGGCGCAGCCGCCGGGCAGCGATACGTCCGCGCGCCCGTAACGCGCCAGCAGCGGTCCGAGCACCAGGATCGATGCCCGCATGGTCTTCACCAGGTCATAGGGAGCGAAGCACTCGCGCACCGTGGAGGCATCCACCTCGATGCGCATGCGCTCGTCGATGGTGACGGTCGCACCCATCCTCCCCAGCAGCTCGACGGTGGTGGTCACGTCCTTGAGGTGCGGCACGTTCGCGACGATCACCGGATCGTCGGCCAGCAAGGCGCCCGCGAGGATCGGCAGCGTCGCATTCTTCGCCCCGGAGATGCGCACTTCGCCTTCCAGGGGCACGCCCCCGTGGATCTGCAGCTTGTCCATGTTTATTGGCTGAATGGCCTGCGGCCATTCAGCGAGCGCACCTCGAGCTGTTCGCGACCCGCGGGCAATT
>VBNY01000067.1 GCA_005877705.1 Gammaproteobacteria bacterium | reverse complement strand
CACTAACACAACCTCTCCTTCGACAACCCAGACGAACTCGTCCTCCGCTGTATGCCAGTGGCGCTGACTGGACCAGGCTCCCGCAGGCAAGCGCTGCAGGTTAACACCGAAATCGGTAAGACCGACCGCATCGCCGAGTGCTCGACGCACGCGTTCGCGGCACGGCTCATCGAACGGAGGGGGATAGTCGGAGCCCTTGCGAAATGGCGCAGCCGAGACAACAATCTTTGTCACCGTGCAGTCCTCTGTATGGGTCGTTGCCTCTCGCGAGGCGCACGAAGTCCAGATAATAGCCCGCTGCGGCGGGTCTACCAATCATCCGCCGGGCATGCAAGCCTTTGATGGATATCAAGAAAGTCCGCTTCAAAAATTCCCGAAGCGCGCCGCCGGAGTAGTCGATGCAACTCCTCGAGCGTGAACGATGTCTCGCCGATTTGGCGGAATGGCTCGGCGCTGCAGTGGAGCGCGGCGGTTGTCTCGCACTCGTGGGCGGCGGGGGGCGTGCGATGCGCTCTTCACGCCGCGTCCTTTCGCCCCGCTGCACGACATCGCGCGGCAGACGCAGGGCGCGTTATTGGCGGCCGTCAATTCCGGAGCGAACCGCGACGCAATCTTCACCGCTGCGCTCGATGAGCTGGAGCGAGGGGCGAGGGCGCTGGTCGTCTTCGAGGACATGCATTGGGCGGACGAGGCAACGCTCGACCTGCTCAAGTATCTTGGCCGCCGCATTCACCGCACACGCGTTATGCTCGCAATTACCTATCGCGACGACGAGGTGGGCCCGCGGCATCCACTGCGGTTCGTCATTGGCGACTTGCCGCGCGCGAGTACGCGCAGAATGGCGCTCTCGCCGCTTTCAGAACCCGCAGTCGCGCAGCTTGCTAGACAGGCTGGGCGGCCCTCGAAAGGATTGCACGGCATCACGGGTGGCAATCCGCTCTTCGTGACCGAGGTACTGGCAGCGGCTGCCGACACCGTGCCCGTCACCGTGCGCGATGCCGTGCTGGCGCGCGCCGTCAGGCTTTCGCCTGCGGCCCGCGAAATCGCGGAGCTCGTCTGCGTTATCCCTGGGAAAACTGAAGTCTGGCTGCCCGAGCAAGCCGCCCGGCCGGATGAGGCGGGCATCGAGGGTTGCCTGAGCATCGGCATGGTGCGTGACGAGGACGGCGCTCTTGCCTTCCGGCACGAGCTTGCCCGGCGTGCGCTCGAGGACTCCCTCTCCCAGGCGCGCGTGCAGAGCCTGCACGCGAGAGTGCTGTCGATTCTTGCGCAACGGCACGGCATCCCACCTGCGCGCCTCGCGCACCACGCGGACGGGGCGCGCAACGCACAGGATGTGTTGCGCTTCGCGCCGGTTGCCGCCAGTCAGGCCGCGTCGGTTGGTGCCCATCGTGAAGCGGCATCGCACTATCAAGTTGCACTCCAGTACGCGCAGAGTCTCTCCCCTGATGAGCGTGCACGCCTGCAGGAACAGCTGTCGTATGAGTGTTATCTGACGGGCCAGCATGAGCGCGCGATCGAGGCGCGCCGCTGCGCTTTGGCGATCTGGCGCGCAATGGGCGCGCGCATGAAGGAAGGCGACACGCTGCGATGGTTGTCGCGGCTGAGCTGGTATCTGGGCCGACGTGCAGAGGCCAACCAGTACGCCGTCGAGGCGGTCACGGCGCTCGAATTGCTGCCGCCAGGCCCAGAGTTGGCGATGGCATATAGCAATCGAGCGGACCTCGACTTGGAGTCTCACGAGGCGGACTCCACGATCGATTGGGCGCAGCGAGCCATCACGCTTGCGCAGGCGTGCGCGCATGATGAGATTCTGGGTCACGCGTTGAATACTCTCGGGACCATGCGCCTGATCGGCGGCGACACCTCAGGTTGGGCCGATCTCGAGCGGAGTCTGCAACTCGCGTTGGCCGGCGGATTTCAGGAGGAAGTGGCGCGCGCCTATACGAGCCTGACCGCCATGGCCGTTTCTCGCCGTCAATACGACCAGGCGTCCCGTCATGTGAACGCGGGGCTGGCGTATTGCGAAGAGAATGACCTGGATTTCTTGCGGCTCTACCTGCTCGCGTACCGTGCGCGTATGAGGTTCGAGCAGGGCGACTGGCAGGGAGCCAGTGAGGATGCGGAAGCCGTGTTGCGGCATCCGCGCACCACACCGATCACCCGCATTCCTACGCTGCGGACTCTCGGGCACGTGAGAATTCGGCGCGGCGACCCCGATGCGAGCGCGCCGCTCGAAGAGGCACGCTCGCTCGCTGGCCCGATACGGGAGCTGCAGCGCATCGGCACGCTCGCTGCGATTTGTGCCGAGGCCGCGTGGCTCGCAGGCGATCGGGAGGGCGTCCTCCGTGAGGTGCAGCCTGCGTATGAGCTTGCGCGACCTCAGCGCGATCCACGCATGAAAGGCGAGCTTGCGGGCTGGCTGTGGCGGGTAGGTGCCCTCGGACAGCAACCGGCGGATATCGCGGAACCGTACGCGCTGGAAATCTCCGGCGACTGGCGCGGCGCTGCGCGCACCTGGAAAGCGCTGGGCTGTCCTTATGAGCATGCGTGCATGCTCGCATGGTACGGAGCCGAACCCGAGCAGCGGGAGGCACTCGCGATCCTGGACCAGCTCGGCGCCGCTCCCGCGGCGCGCATGCTGCGCAAACAAATGCGCACGCAAGGCGTGCGCGGGGTTCCGCGCGGCTCGCAGATATCCACGCGAAGCAATCCGTACGGTCTCACTCGGCGCGAAGCCCAGGTTCTGGCGCTGTTATCCGAGGGTCTACGGAATTCGGCGATCGCCAAGCGCCTGTTCCTTTCGACGAAGACTGTCGAGCACCACGTTTCGGCGATCCTGACGAAGCTCGGCGTGCCCTCGCGCGCCAAGGCTGTGGCCATGGCGCGCAAGCAGCCCGACAAGACAGCCTAATTCGACGGTTGTTGTTCGCAGGTGACGTGCGTGTTCCAATCGGCGAAGCTGCCAACCGGGTTCTGTTCCCACGCCCAAACATGCATTTCGTAAAACGCCGGTAAACCGTACCGGTTCGGCACGTCGACGAGGTTCAGCAGATGCCCGTCCAACGCCGGCACCGTACCCGGGTACTTGCCGTCCCAAGTGTTTTTGAGCACGATGAACTCGACGCCGACGAGGCGCATCGCGCCGCCCGGCAGCGGCTCGTAGATCAACGCTTGCGGCTGGTCTGCGCTCAGTACAGGTACGCTGCCAAAGATGCGGACGGGCAGAATTAAATGCACGCCCATTGCCCCAAAATTGGGACCGCTGACGCACGCGGTGCGCGCCGTAAAGCCTTCGGAGACCGCGACATTGATGTCCTTGAAGCGCGCCGTAGCTGTGCGCACCTTGTCGATCAGTGGCGAGGTCGCCTCATCCGCCGCGACGGCGATAAGGGGTATCGCCAGTGGCAACAACATAGATATCAGGCGGCGCAAGATGCTCATTGGGGCTCTCCTATTTGTAGAAGTACGGATCGAGGACGCGAACCTCGGTGATCTGCGAGATAGGCAGTTTGTTGCGGGCCGCGGCACGGCGCACGGCCTCAGGTGTGGGCCCGTCATAGATGCAGAAGGTGCGCTTGCGATCGGGCGTGACGTAGGAATGCAGCCACGTAACGCCGTCCTCCGCATTGTTGTCGATGACCTTGCGGCAAAGACTCGCGCCGCCCTCGTCCTGCGGGATGCTGAGGCCGTCCGGAAACTCTCGCTCGATCAGGTAACGCGACATGGTCACGATCTCCAGTGATGGCCGGGCGATTCAGGCATGGAGAATTGTGCCGCGCAGGCTACCGAATCGAATCGGCGGAACTACCCACCTTAAACGCGAGACATACCCAATTCTGACGGCCGGTCTACCCAGATCTGCAGTGGCGGGTGGAGCCGCACATGGCGCCGTCGCGGCCGCTGCGTAAGAATGAACCCCCCTCGGGAGTAGTTGCGACCGCCACCCGCACCATGCGAATCCTCTGCTGCCTCAATCGTGACCTTGCAAGCAACATCGCCCTGAACCTGCTCCTGCCCTCGCTCGATGGCCACGACGTGCGCGTGGGATTGTCTGATCGAGTCGGTAGCGTCAATTCGCCGACGGCTGAGGCACCAGATCGACGCGAGCTCCGTGTCGCCGAGCAATCGCTGCCCAACGAGGTTCTTTTCCCGTTGATCGAGCGCGCCGGGCTTCCCGACAACGGCGGCCGCTATCGGACTTTTGCCGAGATCGAGCGCTACCGCGGCATTCGTGTCGCGCCACTGCTGAATCCGAATACGCCGGCAGGCCTGCAGGCAGTGCGCGGATTT
>VBNY01000066.1 GCA_005877705.1 Gammaproteobacteria bacterium | reverse complement strand
AGCTCGCCAACTTCCGGCAACAACGGACGCCGCGCGCGCCGCAGCTTTGCAGGCAGGTCGGCAATCGAGTCGGGACCTGAGTCGTGCGGCCACTGGTCCGTGGCGCCGCGGCCGGGGTGCGACTGCTCGAAGATCAGCTGTTCACGGGTGCGCATGGAAAACCTCTCGCCCGGTAGGCTCAGCGTCGGGGCTGTGCGAGCCGCGCGGGCCGCCCGTGCGGTGCATGCCTGACACTATGCAGACACTCGCCGAGAGCTGCGATGTAGCGGTCGATGTCGGCCGCGGTCTTGGTCTCCGTCGCGCACACCAGCAGCGCAGGCCCAAGCTCGGGGTAGTATTCCCACAGATCGAGACCGCCGAGGATGTCCCTGTTCGCCAAGGCCTGCAGCAGCGGCGCGACCGGCCGATCCAGCGACACGACCGCCTCGTGGAAGCACGGGCCCTTGAACGCCGCGCGCACACCCTTCAAACGCGTGAGTCCCGCGATCAGCTCGCCCGTACGCGCGTGCGACACGGCCGCCGTGCGCTCCAGACCTTGCGGACCCATGAGCGACATGTAGATCGTCGCCGCGGTCATCAGCAGTCCCTGGTTGGTGCAGATGTTGGAGGTGGCCCTGGCGCGGCGGATGTGCTGCTCACGCGCCTGCAGGGTCAGCGTGAAGCCTTCGCGGCCGTTCAGATCGAGCGTGCGCCCGGCGATGCGCCCCGGCATCTGCCGCACAAATTCCATGCGCGTGGTCATGAAGCCGAAGTAGGGACCGCCGCCGGACAACGGCACGCCGAGCGGTTGACCCTCGCCGACTGCGATGTCGGCGCCCTTGTTGCCCCATTCACCGGGAGGCTTGAGCAGAGCCAGCGACGTGGGGTTGACGACTGCGATGACCAGTATGCCGCGCGCGTGGGCCCAGTCGGTCAGCGCGTCCACGTCCTCGAGTCTGCCGAAGAAGTTCGGCTGTTGGATCACGAGCGCCGTGATGTCCTCGCCGTCGTATCTGGCGAGCGCGCCCGCCGGAGTACAACCTTCGTCCGTGCAGTACGGCAACTCCTCGAACCGCAGGCCCTGGTTGCTCGCTGTCGCAACTGCCACCTTGCGATAATGCGGGTGCATGGTTGCGGGCACGAGGATGCGCTGCGACTTCGATCTGCGGTTGACGCGCACGGCCATGAGACTCGCTTCCGCCACCGCCGAGGCGCCGTCGTAGAGTGAAGCGTTCGCGACCTCCATGCCGGTGAGGCTGGCGATCATGGTCTGGTATTCGTAGATGAGTTGCAGCGTGCCCTGGCTCGCCTCAGCCTGGTATGGGGTGTAGGCGCTGTAGAACTCACCGCGCGTGGTGATGGCCCACACGGCAGCCGGAATATGGTGCTCGTACGCGCCGGCCCCGATGAAGCACAACGGCCGGCCGTCGGCGCGCGCGCGCTCCTTCATGAGCCGTCCGATCTCCATCTCGTTCATGGACTCGGGTATGCCGGCGAGCGACTTGACGCGCAGCGCCGCCGGGATCTCATCAAACAGCTCCTCGATGCTCGCAACGCCGATGGCGGCGAGCATCGCCGCGACATCGGCCGCGGTATGGGGAATGAACGCCATCAGTCGCCCTCCGCGTGCAACAACTTCTGGTAGTCGGCGGGCGACAGCAGAGCTGCCGCTGCCGCCCCCGGCGCCGGACGCAGGCGCATCAGCCAACCGGCCCCGTAGGGGTCCGCGTTGACGGTCTCGGGCTCACTCACAAGCCGCGGATTGCCGGCCGCGACTTCCCCGGCAATGGGCGCGTACACATCGGATGCCGCCTTCACCGACTCCACCACTGCGCAAGGCTCGCCCGCCTTGACGGTGCGGCCGGCCTCCGGCACCTCCACGAACACCAGGTCGCCGAGTGAGTGCTGGGCATGATTGGTGATGCCGATCTCGAACGTGCCGTCCGCCAGAGCGCGCACCCATTCGTGGGTCTTCGTGTACTCGAGATCGGCGGGAACCTTGCTCATTACGTGTTTCTCCGGTGTTTGATTCACTGCAGCTGCACTAGAGCCTTGCCGAGGCGCACGAACGGCGGCTGCACGACGCGTGCGTTCAGGAGCTTGCCGCGGATGTCGACCTGCACCTTGTCGGCGGCGGCCGCCGGTACGCGCGCGAAGGCGATCGAGCGCTCGAGCGTCGGGGAGAACGTACCGCTCGTGATCTCACCCGCGCCGTCGCCCGGGATCAGCACTTTCTGATGACCGCGCAGCACACCGCGATCCTCGAGCAGCAGACCGACGAGCTTGCGCGGCGAGCCCTGCGAGCGGATCGCCGCGAGCGCTTCCCGTCCGATGAACGGGCGGCCGCGCGGCTCCATCGCGACGGTCCACGCGAGGCCCGACTCGAAGGGGTGGGTACTCTCGTCCATGTCATTTCCGTAAAGGTTCATGCCGGCCTCGAGCCGCAACGTATCACGCGCGCCGAGCCCGCACGATGCGACTCCCAGTGAATTCAACTCGCGCCACACACGCGTAGCCTCGGACGCAGGCAGCATGACTTCGAAGCCATCCTCGCCGGTGTAACCGGTGCGGGCCACGAACAAGGCGTCGATTTCACGCCCCGAGAACCTCTCGAGCGCGAGCGCCGTGTCCGCCCCCGCGGCTGACAGGAGCTTTGCCGTCTTGGCGCGCGCCTCGGGCCCCTGGACCGCGAGCATGGCGAGATCGGTGCGCTCGAGCACCTCGACGCCGAACTCGTGTGCGTGGCGGCGGATCCAGACGAGATCCTTGTCGCGCGTACCGGCATTCACGACCGCGCGAAACCAGGAGTCGGAAAGGAAATACACGATGAGATCATCGATGATGCCGCCCGCCTCGTTGAGCAGGCATCCGTAGAGCGCCTTGCCCGCAGACAAGAGCTTGCCGACATCGTTGGCCAGCAGCCGCTGCAGCAGCGGCCGCACTCGCGCGCCCTTGAGATCGATGACACACATGTGGGAGACGTCGAACACGCCGGCTGCGCGCCGCACGGCGTGGTGCTCGCCGATCTGTGAGCTGTACTGCACCGGCATGTCCCACCCGCTGAAGTCCACGATGCGGGCCCCGAGTTCCCGGTGCAGCTCGAATAGCGGTGTCTTGCGTCCCACAGGTCCTCCGTAGCCAAAAAAAAAGGCGGCAGGCACATCATTTGCGCACCTGCCGCCCCTCTGTCCTTTCGACCTGAGAGATCAGGCGCTCATGCGGCGCCGCTCCCCTTCGGTGGGTGGACCCGAAATCTTCACGTCCACCGCTCTCCAGAGCCCGCACGGAACGCTTGGGTTCCGCAGTCTGCCGTTCATGTGCCTGAGCGTTTCCGGGCGGAACTTGCGCCTTCGGCGTTCCGGTAAGCAAGCCGGACTCTCTCCGAACAGACTGATTGAGCGGGCGCTGCGGATGATACCACCCCCGGCGAGGACCGCCCAAGCGCTCCCTGAACGGCGCTCGCCACGCCCCGCCGCGCGAACGCGGCCTGACAACCCTGTAGAATTCCCAGCTTTCGGGCTTCTGGCAGTTCCCATGTCAATCTCGCGCCGCGCCTCTGTCCAGGTATCCATCGGCTCCGTCCGTGTGGGCGGCGGTGCGCCCATTGTCGTGCAGTCCATGACAAACACGGACACCGCCGACGTCGAAGGTACGGCACAACAGGTCAAAGCCCTGG
>VBNY01000065.1 GCA_005877705.1 Gammaproteobacteria bacterium | reverse complement strand
ACGGCGCGTTCGTGTCGGACCAGGAAGTGCATCGCGTCGTGCAGGCGTTGAAATCCCAGGTGCCGCCGGACTACGTCGAGGAAGTGCTGTCGGGACCGAAAGCGCCGATTCCGGGACTGGCGGGCGAGGAAGGCGAGGGCGGCGGCGCGGCCGACGATGCCGAGCGGGACCCCCTGTACGACGAGGCCGTGAGGATCGTCACGACGGAGCGCAAGCCCTCGATCTCGTACGTGCAGCGGCGTCTGAAGATCGGTTACAACCGTGCCGCGCGCTTGCTCGAGGCGATGGAGCTCGCCGGGCTCGTGGGCCCGCTGCAGTCGAACGGCGCGCGCGAGGTGCTTGCTCCCGGTCCGCCGGAGGAATGACTTGGCCATGGCGAAAGTCTCAGGTGGCATCGCCGTGCTGCTGGGTGTGGCGGTTGCGGTGCCGCTGATGCTCGCGCCCGTGGCCCAGGCGCTCACTAGTCCTTCGCCGCTCGACGCCTATCTCGAGGATCTGCGCACGCTGCGCGCGACGTTCCTGCAGACGCTCACCGATGCCAACGGCCGCGAGATCGATCGCGCCACGGGCACGCTGATCGTCTCGCGACCGGGCAAATTCAGCTGGGAGATCCACCCCGAAACTGCCGGCCGCGGCGCGCAGGCGCGAGCCGGCCAGCTCATGGTGTCCGACGGGCGCAATCTCTGGTTCCTGGACCGTGACCTCGATCAGGTGACGGTGAAGCCGGTCGATGCCGCGCTGTCGGCGACGCCAGCCATGCTGCTGTCCGGCACGGTCGATGTTCGCAGGAACTTCACGCTGACGCCGGCCGGCCAGCGCGCCGGGCTCGACTGGGTTCTGGTCGAGCCGCGCGGCGCCGACGCGGATTTTCGCCGGGCGCTGTTCGGCTTCGCCGGCCGGGAGCTGAAGCAGATGATCCTCGAGGACAAGCTCGCTCAAACGGCGACCATCGTGTTCGAGCGAGTCGAGCGCAACGGACCGGTCGCTGCCCAGGAGCTGAGCTTTACGCCCCCGCCGGGCACAGACGTGATCGGGACGCCCGGACAATGACGGCGTGAAACCCAATGATCCCAACACCCGTGACCCGTTGCGGCCGCTCGCGGACCGCATGCGGCCGCGGTCGCTGGACGAGTTCGTGGGCCAGCAGCATGTGCTCGGTCCAGGCAAGCCGCTGCGCGTCAGCATCGAGGCCGGTCAGCTGCATTCGCTGATCCTGTGGGGACCTCCCGGCACCGGCAAGACAACCCTCGCGCGGCTCATCGCGCAACGATCCGATGCCCAGTTCATCGCGCTGTCCGCCGTGATGGCCGGCGTCAAGGACATTCGCTCGGCGGTCGAGGCGGCGCGCGCGGCCCGCGAGATGAGCGGCAAGCCAACACTGCTGTTCCTCGATGAAGTGCACCGCTTCAACAAGGCGCAGCAGGACACGTTTCTGCCGTACCTCGAGGATGGCACGCTCACTTTTGTAGGCGCGACGACCGAAAATCCGTCCTTCGAGGTCGTGAGCCCGCTGCTGTCGCGGGCACGCGTCTATGTGCTGCGCGCGCTGTCGGTGGAGGACATCCGCTCATTGTTGGGAAGCGCTCTGGCGGACGAAGAGCGCGGTCTGGGGTCGGAGCACTTGAGCGCGGAACCCGAGGCTCTCGAGCTCATCGCCCGCGCTGCCGACGGTGATGCCCGTCGCGCGCTCAACATGCTGGAGCTCGGTGCCGGACTCGTGCAAGCCTCCGGCGCCTCGCGCACCCTGAGCGTCGCGATCGCACAGGAGGTGGCAAGCGGTGGGCACCGGCGCTTTGACAAGGGCGGCGACCAGTTCTATGAGCAGATCTCCGCCTTGCACAAGGCGGTGCGCGGCAGCGATCCCGACGCCGCTCTGTACTGGCTCTGCCGCATGCTCGATGGCGGCTGCGATCCTCTATATGTCGCGCGGCGCGTGGTGCGCATGGCGGTGGAGGATATCGGGCTTGCCGATCCGCGCGCGTTTGCGCTGACGCTCGATGCGTGGGACGCCTACGATCGGCTCGGCAGCCCGGAGGGTGAGCTGGCCATCGCAACAGCCGTCGTGTACCTGGCCTGTGCGCCGAAGAGCAACGCTGTCTACGTGGCAATGGGCGAGGCCGCGGCGGATGTCGAGCAATTCGGCACGTTGGACGTGCCACTGCGCCTGCGCAACGCGCCGACCCGCCTGATGAAGAACCTGGGATACGGGCGCGGTTACCGCTACGCGCATGATGAGCCGGACGCGTTCGCCGCCGGCGAGCGCTATCTGCCGGATGAGATGCCGGATCGGCGATACTACCGACCCGTCCCGCGCGGCTTCGAATTGAAGATTGCCGAGGCGCTGGCGCGCCGCGGGCATAAATCGCCGTCGGGAGGCTAGAGCTATGATCGACCCGAAGCTGCTGCGCTCCGATCCGGAGGCCGTCGCCCGCAATCTCGCGCGGCGCGGATACCAGCTGGACGTGCAGGGCCTGAAGGCCCTGGAGGAGCAGCGCAAGCCCTGGCAGGTGCAGGCCGATCGCCTGCGCGCCGAGCGCAATGCCAACGCGAAAGCTGTCGGCCTCGCCAAGAGCCGCGGCGAACAGGTGGAGGCGCTGATCGCGAAAGGCGAGCGTCTGACCGCGGAGTTGGCGCAGGCGGAGCAGCACCTCGCCGCCGTGCAAGCCGAGCTCGAGCAGTGGCAGCTGCTGCTGCCGAACCTGCTGCACGAGTCGGTGCCGAGCGGTCACGACGAGAGCGCGAACGTCGAAGTGCGCCGCCGGGGCGAGCCGCGCAAGCTCGGGTTCAAGGCTCGCGATCATGTCGCAGGTCGCGCGGCTGCACCGCGCGCTCACCCAGTTCATGCTCGATGTGCATACGCGCGAGCACGGCTATACCGAGGTGTACGTACCTTATCTGGTGCAGAGCCACGCGCTGGTCGGCACCGGACAGTTGCCGAAATTCGAGCAGGATCTGTTCGCCGTGCGCGGCGGCGAGCAAAAGTCGCGCCTGTTGCTTGCCGCCTCCGCTGAAACGGCCGCGGGCCAGCTTCAGCCAATGGGCCAGCAGGGGTTCTATCTGATTCCGACGGCGGAAGTACCCGTCACCAATCTGGTGCGTGAGCAGATCGTGCCGGCGGAGCAGCTGCCGCTGAAATTCGTCTGTCACACCCCGTGCTTCCGCTCCGAGGCGGGAGCTGCCGGCAAGGACACGCGCGGCATGATCCGCAATCACCAGTTCGACAAGGTAGAGCTCGTGCAGGTGGTCCGTCCGGCGGACTCGTATGCCGCGCTCGAAGAGCTGACCTCGCACGCGGAGCAGGTGTTGAAGCGGTTGGAGATTCCGTACCGGACGGTCGCGCTGTGCGCCGGCGACATCAGCTTCGGCAGCGCCAAGACCTACGATCTCGAGGCGTGGCTGCCGTCTCAGCAGCGCTACCGGGAGATCTCCTCCTGCAGCAACCTCGAAGCCTACCAGGCGCGGCGCATGCAGGCGCGCTGGCGCAATCCGCAAACCGGCAAGCCGGAACCGGTGCACACGCTGAACGGCTCGGGACTGGCCGTCGGCCGCACGCTGGTTGCGGTGCTCGAGAATTACCAGCGCGAGGATGGCTCGGTGGGCGTGCCGCCGGCGCTGCGACCCTACATGGCGGGTGTCGAGCAGTTGGCTCCTTAGCCGCCTGGACTATCGATTATCGATAGCTCTATACTGCCTGCGCATGAAGCGCACGCCGCGCAAGCAGCGCCAGGCCGAGACGCGCGACCCGCTCTTCAACCAATCGGTGGAGAAGGCGTTCGCGATCCTCGAGGCGTACGGTGGGGAGCGGCGGGCCCTCAACCTCGGTGAGATCGCGGCGGCGGCCGGCATGACGAAGAGCTCGGCGCAACGCTGTACGCACACACTTGAACGCCTGGGTCTGCTGCGGCGCGATGCACGGGTCAAACGCTGGGTGTTGACGCCGCGGACGCTCAGCGTCGCGCACGCGTATCTGTCCGGATATGCGCTGCTCGAGCAGGCGACGACCCACCTCATCGACCTCAATCAGGAAAGCGGAGAGTCGGTGAGCCTGTCGGAGCCGGACGATACGGACATGGTGTTCATCGCGCGGTTCCCGAGTCACAAGCGCTTCTTCATACACATGCCCATCGGGCGCAGGCTGCCGATGTATTGCACGGCCTCGGGCCGCGCCTATCTGTCGGCGCTGCCGGCAGCCGAGGTGCAGCGGATCCTGCGCCGCTCGGCGCTGCGCCAGTTCACGCCGACCACGCTCACGGATGCGGCCAAGATTCTCGAGCGCATCGCCGCGGCTCGCGAAGCCGGTTACGAGTGGTCCGATCAGGAGTGTTATCGCGGCGACGTCACGATCGCCGCGCCGATCCTGGGCGATGACGGGCTGCCCGTGGGGGCCATCAACATCTCCGCTCCCACCAGCCGTTGGACGCTGACGGAATTGCGCTCCAAGCTGTCCTCCGTGCTGCTGGAGACTGCGCGTGCGGCCTCGAGCGGCACCGCCTCCCGGCTGCGGGCCTGAGCGCGGGACCGAGGCCGCCGCGCAATGCCGCCAACTGGCTCGAGGAGATAAGCAATGCCGAAGGAGCTCAGTCGCTCGCTGCAGCACCGCCACGTCACGATGATCTCGATCGGTGGGATCATCGGAGCGGGCCTGTTCGTCAGCAGCAGTGCCGCCATCGCCGCAGTCGGGCCGGCAATCGTGCTGAGCTATCTGATCACGGGGGTGCTGGTGCTGCTCGTCATGCGCATGCTGGGCGAGATGGCGCTAGCGCTGCCGGCGGTGCGGTCTTTCACTGAATTCGCGCGCGCGGGTCTCGGGCCGTGGGCCGGCTTCGTCGCCGGCTGGCTCTACTGGTACTTCTGGATCATCGTGGTCCCGGTGGAGGCGATCGCGGGAGCCAACATCCTGCACGCGTGGCTGCCACTGCCGGCCTGGGTGCTCGGGCTCGGGCTGATGGCCGTCATGACGGGCGTCAACCTGATGTCCGCGCGATCCTACGGGGAGTTCGAGTTCTGGTTCGCCTCGATCAAAGTCGCGGCGATCATCGTCTTCATCGCCCTCGCGGCAGCGTACGCCTGCGGCTGGACCTCGCCTCAGGGGCCGACCTTTGCCAACCTCACGAGCCATGGCGGCTTCATGCCGCATGGATTCGTCGCGGTGCTCGCCGGAGCGGTGACTGTCTACTTCTCGCTCACGGGGGCGGAGATCACGACCGTCGCCGCTGTCGAGTCCAAGGAGCCGGCGCGCGCGGTGGCGCAGATGAGCACCACCGTCATCGTGCGCATCCTCACGTTCTACGTGGGTTCAATCCTGCTGATCGTCTCGGTGGTGCCCTGGGATACCGTGCGCATCGGCGAGTCGCCATTCACTCTGGCGCTGACGACGATGCATTTCAGCTGGGCGAGCACTGCGATGAGCGCGATCATCCTGACGGCCGTGCTCTCCTGCCTCAATTCGGCCTTCTATGTCTGCTCTCGTGTGCTGTTCGTGCTTGCCGAGCACGGTGATGCGCCGCAGTGGCTGGTGCAGCTCAACGACCGACGTGTTCCCTCTCGCTCGGTCTGGATGGGTAGTCTCGCCGGCGTGCTCGGGATTCTGGCGGCGACCGTGTCGTCGCAGACCGTGTTCGCGTTTCTGGTGAACGCCTCCGGCGCACTCAGTGTGTTTGTATACATCATCATCACCGTGGCGCATTTCCGGTTACGGCGCGAGCGCGAGCGAACGGGAGGGCCGGCACCCGCCCTGACTATGTGGCTGTTCCCCTGGACCAGCTACGCCGCGATCGCAGGCATGGTCGCCGTCCTCGTCGGAATGGCGTTCACTCCAGCTCATGCAAACGATCTACTCTGGAGCATCATTTCGCTTCTTGTGGCGGTGGCCGCCTATCTGCTGATACGAGCGCGCCGCGAGAGCTCGGCCAAGACTTCCTCCGCATCCAGCGCACGCGCCGACCCTGCGAGAGGGTCCTGATCCGAGCGCGCCGCGAGAGCCAACCATGACCATACGGCAGGTGAACCGACGCCGCTTCATTCAAGTGTCCGCCCTTGCAGGGGGCGGCCTCGTGCTGGGTGTCGGCGTGCCGAGCGCACGCCCGGCACGCGAGTCACAACCTGCTTCGCTGAACGCCTATATCCGCATCGAGCCAAGCGGTCAGGTGACGCTCGTCATGCCGAAGGTGGAGATGGGGCAGGGAACCTACACATCGCTGCCGATGTTGATAGCGGAGGAGTTGGAAGTCGGCCTCGACGCGGTCGTGCTCGAAGCGGCGCCGCCGGATCCGGCCGTGTATGGCTTTGACGGTGATCAGTCCACGGGAGGCTCGACCTCGATTCGCCAGTGCTGGGACCCGCTGCGCAAGGCGGGAGCGGCTGCGCGGACCATGCTCATCGCCGCAGCGGCGAAGCACTGGGGCGTGGCGCCCTCGGCCTGCCGCGCGGAGCTCGGTAACGTGATCCATGCGCCCTCGGGTCGGCGCCTCGGCTATGGCGCGCTGGCCGCCGCTGCCTCGGCAGTGCCCGTGCCGTCCAGTCCGACGCTGAAGGCGGTCAAGGATTTCAAGCCGTGCAGCTCGAGGGCCTGAAGGTGGCGATGGTCGCACTCTCGCCGGTGCAGGGGGGAACCGTCATCGAGCCGCTGAGCACTTCGGCGGCGCTCGCGGTGCGCGGCGTACGGCAGGTCGTGAATGAGCGCGATGTCGTGGCCGTGGTGGCCGATGACACCTGGGCGTCCCTCAAGGGGCTCGCGGCGCTCGGCCTGCGCTGGAATGACGGATCCCGAGGCGCCGTCCAACAGGCGACGATCGTCGCGGAGCTCGAGGCCGCCTCGCGCCGCCCCGGTGCGATCGCCGGCCACGTGGGAGACGTGGCGGCGGCCATGGCTGGCGCGGCCGCGCGCATCGAAGCGGTTTACCACCAGCCGTTCCTCGCCCACGCCACGATGGAGCCGATGAACTGCACCGTGCATTGGCGCCCGGACGTGTGCGAGTTCTGGGTAGGCACCCAGGCGCCCGATCGCGCGGTGGCAAAGCTGGCCGCGCTCGGCCTCAAGCCGCAACAGATCCGGCTGCACAACCAGCTCATCGGTGGCGGGTTTGGCCGCCGTCTCGAGGTGGACGGCATCGTCGTCGCGGCGCGGATCGCGCGTCATGTGGACGGGCCGGTCAAGGTGCTGTGGCGGCGCGAGGAGGATATCCAACACGATCAGTACCGGCCGTTCTACGTGGATCGGCTGGCCGCCGGGATCGATGCGCACGGCATGCCGGTGGCGTGGCTGCACACCATTGCAGGCTCCTCCGTGACGGCGGTGTATTCCGGCGAGCCGCTCAAGAACGGAGTCGATGATGACGCCGTGGACGTGGCCGCGGATCCGGTCTACGCGTTGCCGAACATGGAGGTGCGCTATGTTCAGCAGGAGCCCGCCGGTGTCCCCACGTCCTGGTGGCGCGGAGTCGGGCCGACACGCAGCGTATTCGTCGTCGAGAGCTTCATAGACGAGGTGGCGGCGGCGGCCAAGCAGGATCCGGTGAAATACCGGCGTGCGCTGCTCAAATCGCCGCGCATGCGCGCCGTACTCGACCTCGCCGTGGAGAAGGCGGGCTGGGGCACTCCCATGCCTGCACGACATGGGCGCGGCATCGCCCTGCAATTCGCCTTTGGAAGCTACCTCGCGCAGATCACCGAAGTCAGCGTGCGCGGCGACGGCGAGCTGCGCGTGGAGCGCATCGTGTGCGCGTTCGATTGCGGACAGGCGGTCAATC
>VBNY01000064.1 GCA_005877705.1 Gammaproteobacteria bacterium | reverse complement strand
GTGGACCGCACGGCGTCCCGCCCCCGGCTTTCCCCGTATTCAGCAAACCCATCATGAATCTGCGCGGCATGGGCGCCGGCAGCCGTGTGTTGGCGAGCGCCGCCGAGTACGAGCGCTATCTGACCCCGGGGCACCTGTGGATGAGCTTGCTCGAAGGCGAGCACGTCAGCTCGGATGTTGCCGTGTGCAAGGGCGCGGCGCGCTGGTTCCGTCACTGCGTAGGGATCCCTGCGGGACAAGGCGCCTTCGATCACTGGATCATCGAAGCGCACGGCCACGCTCCTCTGGAAGGTTACCTCGGCCGGTGGATAGCGAAGCATCTGGCGAGCTACACGGGCATGATCAACGTCGAGACGATCGGCGGCCGGATCATCGAGCTTCACCTGCGCTTTGCGGACCAGTGGCCCGATCTCTACGGACCTGGCTGGCTGGCAGCGGTCGTCGCGCTGTATGCACGAGGTGACTGGGATTTCGTGGACGACGACCGCCGCACCGGATACAGCGTCGTGTTATTCGGGCCGCACGGCGTCGCATATCGGCACCCCCCGGCCGCTCTGGTGCAGGACGTGCGCAACATGGCGGGCGTGACCAGCGTACAGATCACGTTTCACGAGGACTGGCCGCCGGCCGCACACTCGATGCCGCCCGGCGGTTTCCGGCTCGCGATAGTCAATTGTCTGGACCTGGAGGCCGGCAGGGCCGCGCGTGCACGACTGGCGGCCTGCTTCTTCGCGGGTCAACGTGACGGCGCGCTGAAGACCGCCGACCGTCTACGCTCCTGAGCGCAGTTGGCGCCGCCGAGGCGTCAATGCCGCCAATCCCTGCTGCGCGCCGCCGCCTCGCCGGATGCATCCAGCGGCTCGCCTGCGATCTGCTCGTCCACCGCCTGCAGAACCAGGCGCGGCAACGCCGATCCGGCCGGCCGGTACTGGCCGCCGTCTGCCGCTGCCTGGCCGCTCTGTGCCAGCACCTGCACCCGCCATTGCTCACGACCGCGGCAGGCAACCCCCGCCAGAGCGCTCGGCTCGCGCAGCAGGAACGTGCGACAGTACTCGCCGCTCTTCGAGCGAAAACTGACACCCAGCCGCACCGGCGCCTGCTGCGCCTGATCGCTGGCGAGCTGGTTGGACAACGCGTGCGCCAGCGCGCCGCTCGCCAACAACTGCCCGTCGCGTGCGATGATCGGGCCCGTGATGGAGGCGCGCAGCAGCAGCTGCCCCAGGATTGCGCCAACGACGAGGCTCGCGGCGATCGATCCCAACTGCGGCCATGACCAGCGCGGCGCGGATTTGCGCCGCAATGGGATCACATTGTCCGCGCGCCGGTCGGCGGGGGCGGTACGGGCAGTGGCGATCAGGCGATCCGGCACCGGCTCATCGAGCACCTTGTCAAAGGCTGAGCGCAATTGGTTGCGCAGCTCCTTGTGGCGCGCGACGCGCCGCGCAAGCTCCGGATCCGCCGCCATGGCGGCCTCCACCGCCGCGCGTGTCGGGGGATCGAGCTCATCGTCGGCGTATGCCATAAGCGTCTCGTCAGAAAACTTCATCGCAGCGCCCCTGTCGTGTCGGCGAGCATCGCCTGCAGCGCCTCGCGGGCGCGCGCGAGGCGGCTCGTTACGGTCCCGATCGGCACATTCATGATCTCGGCCGCCTCCTTGTACGAGACGCCCTCGACGAGCACCAGGCCGACCGCGATCCGTTGCTCCTCGGGCAGGCGTGCCATCGCCTCCTGTACCGCGAGCATGTCCGACTGCGTTTCGTGCGCTGGATCGCCTATGTTCTCGCCCAACTCCGCCGGCGCAAAGATGCGCTCCCGCCGGCCGCGCGAGCGCGCCTCATCGATCCAGGCGTTGCGCACGATGCCGAACATCCAGCTCGACAGCCGCGAATCCGGGCGCAGCTGCCCGGATCGCGCGAGCGCCCGCTCGATCGCAATCTGCACCAGATCGTCGGCATCGTGCGGATTGCGGGCGATGGCGCGCGCGAAGCGCCGTAGCCGCGGCAGCAGACCTACGATCTGCTCACGGAGTTCCTCGATCGGTGCGGGCATGCCCTTCTCGTCACTATGACGACGCCAGCGGCCATTTTCTTCCATGTGCGCCAACATTCAACCACTGGTGTTAATGTGGAGGCATGGTCAGGGTTCTGCTGGCATCGCTCATGGTACTGGCGCAGGCAGCCCAAGCGCAGGTTGCACTGCCGTCCGTGCGGCTGCCCGGCCTTCCCACGGTCGGCTTGCCGCTGGAGGTGGACAAGACCCTGCCCGCTGTCACCGGGGCCTTGGATCCGGGGCGTCTGCAAGACCTGCGCAAGCTGCGCGTGCTCGAGCTCATCCGCCGCCACCCGACGGTGATCGAGCTCGACCCCGATGGCGCGCCGATCATCCGCAGCGAGGTGCTCGTCTTCTCACCGTCCGAGGCGATAATGGAGAGCGCACGAGCCGCTGGATTTACAGTGGTGAGAGAGCGGGTGCTCGACGGTCTCGATGCGCGGATCGTCGTTCTACGAGCGCCCGGCCGCACCTCGACGCGGCGCGCGTTGCAGCGTCTCAGAGCGCTGAATCCGGCAGGGGCTTACGACTTCAATCACCTGTACATGGACAGCGCAACCGGCTCTTCGGCCGCTGCCGCCGGCGCAGCGCCGGAGGGCGGCAGTGCCGGGGCAGGAGTTGGCGCAGGTCCGCGCGCCAGACTCGGCCTCATCGATGGGGGTGTGGACACCGCGCATGCGGTGTTCCGCGAGAGCGTGATTCATCAACACGGCTGCGCGGGTTCGCAAGCCCCCGGCGCGCACGGAACCGCCGTTGCCTCCCTGATGATCGGACGTTCCGCGAGATTCCATGGAGCCGCGCCGGGATCCGAGCTCTACGCGGCCGACGTGTATTGCGGAGTGCCCACCGGTGGGGCGGTGGACGCAGTTGCCGATGCCTTTGCCTGGCTCGTGCGCGAGCGAGTTCCGGTCATCAACGTGAGTCTCGTCGGACCGCCGAACGTGATGCTCGAGCGCATCGTGCGCATGGTGATCGCGCACGGACACATTGTGGTTGCCGCTGTCGGCAACGACGGTCCCGCCGCTCCACCCCTGTATCCGGCCGCTTACCCGGACGTGGTCGGAGTCACCGCCGTGGACTCGCGCCAACGCGCTCTGATCGAAGCAGAGCGGGGGCGACAGGTGAAATTCGCCGCACCCGGCGCCGACATGGCCGCGGCAAATTCTTCGCAGACGTTTTCGACGGTGCGGGGAACGTCCTTCGCATCTCCGATCGTCGCCGGCCTGCTGGCCGCGCAAATGAACGAGCCGGACAAGGCGGCCGCCGAACGTGCCGTGGCCGATCTCGCGCGCCGGGCCGTCGATCTGGGGGCGCCTGGACCGGATCCCGTCTATGGATACGGGCTCGTCGGGGGCGACGTGCGGCCGGAGCCGGCTCTGGCCAGTCTGCGGGAATAAGTCAAAACCCGACGGGTTTGTGCCGCGCCAGGGAAGAATCCGCCCCGCCGGTTCGTAGTTCCTTGCGAAGGTCGCGGATAGTCCGCGGCCGCGAGAGAGGAACGGCCATGAAGACGAATCATCTTTTCGCGAGTGCCGCGGTTGCAGTCTTATTTGCCTTCACCGCGCCGGCGCACGCGCAGAT
>VBNY01000063.1 GCA_005877705.1 Gammaproteobacteria bacterium | reverse complement strand
AACTCGGCAACCTCGCGTGCGTGCGCAGGGTCGGAGAATCTGCCCTCGGCCGGAAACGTATAATGCTCCAGCCAATCGAGCAGCCCGCGGCCAGCCGAGCCGATTACGTCGGTTTGCGGGTAGTGAATGTGCGCATCGACGAAGCCGGGGATCAGGATGTTCTCTCCGTGATCGATGACCTCGGCAGCGGCTGGCAGGCCCGGCAGCAGCTCGCGCGCCGCAGCGAGCGCCGCGACTCGCCCGTCCGCAGTGACCAACAGTCCGTCCTCCAGGAACTCGAAACTTCCGGGGTCGTCATTCGGCCCCGGATCGGAGCGGAAATGAAGAATGGCGCCTCGATGCGCGCACAGTCCTGCGGCGCTGTCAGTGCGGAGCGCCATGTTCGATCCAGGCGAGCATTGCGTCTCGCTCCTCCTCGGTAATGCCGGTGACGTTGCCCAAGGGCATGGCGCGCGTGACGATCTGCTGACGCATCTGCTCGGTGCGCGCCAGGATACGTTCGGGTGTATCGAGCAGCACGCCGCTCGGGGCTGCCGTGAATCCCGGCTGCGTCGGTTTGGGTGAATGGCAGCTGCTGCAACGGTGGGCGACAATGGACTGGATGCGGACGAAATCCCCGTCGGCTGCCAGCCCGGCCGCGGCGGCTCCTGCTCCTGTTCTTGGCCCTGGCATCAGGGCCAACACGACACCGGCGAGGGTTAGCAGGCCCACGGCGGCCGGCAGCGGCGAGGTACGGCCGTTTCGCTCGTGTGCCTTGTGCCGTGCGACGAAATACAGCCGCAGGCACACCCCGGCGGCACAGATCGCGATCAACACCAGCCAGTTCTCGCGTGCCCCATAGGTCATCGCGTAGTGAGGGCTGATCATCGCGAACAGCACCGGCAGCGTGAAATAGGTGTTGTGCGTCGAGCGCTGTTTGCCCGCGATCGCGTGCCGCGGATCGGGCTCCCGCCCCGCCAGCTTCGCGCGCACCAGTTCGCGTTGACCCGGAATGATGACGAAAAACACGTTGGCCACCATGATCGTACCGAGCAGCGCGCCGAATTCCATGTAGGCGCCGCGTCCGCTGAACAGATGGCACAACGCCCAGGCGGCCGCGGACAGCAGTATGGCGAGCACGGCTCCGAGCAAGCGGCCGTTGCGGCCCAGCGGCGAGCGACACAAGCCGTGATAGACCAGCCAGCCGGCTGGCAGAAAGGCGACGCCTAGGGCGATGGCCGCGGGTTTTGCCAGAGCCGCCACCGCGGGATCGATCAGATACACCTCGGCCTGGCCGTAATAGAGAAGACACAGCAGAAACAAGCCCGACAGGAAGGTGGCGTAGGCTTCCCAATAGAACCAGTGCAGGGAGGGTGGGAGCGAGGGCGGCGCGAGGCGGTACTTGTGCGAATTGTAGAAACCCCCGCCATGCACGGCCCACACCTCCCCCGCGACGCCCCTGGCCGCGATCGCGGGGTCGGCCGGCGGAACGAGGTGGTTGTCGAGCCATATAAAATAGAAGGACGAGCCGATCCAGGCGATACCCGCGACCAGGTGCAGCCAGCGGCCGAACAGGCTGAGCCAGTCGAGCAGATAGGCGCTCATGGAGAAGCGGTCGAGCAGGCGGCACAGTCGGGCGACGAACAGCCGCCCCTAAAGACCCCGGCCATGGGGGCAGAGGAGCGACGCGGCTCAGCGGCGGGGGTCTCGAGTCCCTGCAGCAGTTGTGCCGCAACCCCCACAGCGATTGCGGCCGGCCACTTGCTGATGACTCCCTCGATGCCGATGGGGCAGATGAGCCGGGCAATCCTCTCGAGCGCGACCCCATCCCGCGCCAGGCGCGAGCGGAATCGCGCGCCCTTGCTCTTGGAGCCAATCAACCCCAGCCAGGCGAACTCGCCACGCTCCAGGATCTTGCGGCACAGCGCGTAGTCGAGAGCATGGTCGTGGGTCATCACGAGGAAACGCGCAGCGGCCGGCGCGGTCGGCACGGTGTCCGTGGGTGTCCGGGAGCACAGCACATGGACATTGTCTGGCAAGGGAGCCGGCAGGAGCTCCTCTCTCGAATCGACCCAGGTGACTTCGAACGGCAGTTCCGCCGCGAGCCGGATCAACGCCTGTCCCACGTGGCCCGCGCCGTACAACCACAACTTCGCAGTGTCCTGCTCGATGCGTTCGAGCAGGCTCGCGCGCTCAGCGCCAGCCGATGAGAATTGCACGCGAGGTTGAACGCCCGAGCCGGGTCCTGTCACCGTCCCCTCGCCTGGCTTCGAATGTGCGCCGCGCCCCGTGTCGGTCCCTGCCCACTGACCGGTCCTGTGCGCGAGCAATTTTCGCACGACTCCCCGGGCGGAAAGCTCGGTCGCAATCAACGCCCCTCTGCCAGCGAGGATTGCGCTCGCGGTGCGGCGTAGCAGCGGCAGATCGGCATGCGTGAAGCGTTCCAACCACAACTGCACCACGCCGCCGCAGCACTGCCCCAATTCCCGACCCAACACGAGCCGGCGCAGGCGTACCGAGGGGGCTGGCTCGCCGGTTAGAAGTGGCTGTGCGGCCCGCAAGGCTTGCCATTCCAGGTTGCCACCGCCGATCGTGCCTTGAATCCCGCTGGGCGAGACCAGCATGCAAGCTCCAGGCTCGCGCGGGGCGGAACCGCGCACCTCGGCGATGAGGACTCGAACCACCACCGAGTCGCGCCCCTCGAGCAGACGACAGACTGCGTGAGGCCAGTTGTGGCGCAGCGCTCGCAGCCAGCGGCCTTCAGTCTGCCTGCCCGCATCTCCCGCGATCAAACCGTTCATGCGCGGTCCCTCACACTGTCGATCGCGCGGAGCACCGACTCAGGCGTAGCAGGAGCGGTGAGTTGCGGCAGTGCCCGCGCGGGCCCGCAGGCGGCGCACGCATCGCGAATGGCGTGAAATACCGAGATCGCGAGCATCAACGGAGGCTCTCCGACCGCCTTGGAGCGATAAATCGTGTCTTCCCGATTGGGTGCGCGCTCGAGCACCTTCACCGTGGAGTGCGCGGGCCAGTCGCGCGCGGTTGGGATTTTGTAAGTCGAGGGGGCGTGCGTCTGCAGCTCTCCCTTGGAGTCCCACCATAACTCCTCGGATGTCAGCCACCCGACGCCCTGAATGAAGCCGCCCTCGATCTGCCCTCGATCGATCGCGGGGTTCAGCGACGCGCCGACATCGTGCAGGATATCCACTCGCAGCAGCCGTGTTTCGCCGGTCAGTGTGTCTACCGCGACCTCGGAAACGGCCGCCCCGTAGGCGAAGTAGAAGAAGGGACGGCCGATCAGGGTGGTCTTATCCCAATGGATCTTGGGAGTCCGGTAGTAACCTGTGGCGGAGAGCGACAGGCGAGCCGTGTAGGCCTCACGGACGAAATCGCCAAAGCTGATGCACTGTGCGCCGAGGTGCACCTGTCCATTCGCGAAGCGCACCTGCTCCGCACGGACCCCGCGGGTTTCGCAGGCGTAGTCGAGGAGTCGTTGCCGGATCGTGCGCGCGGCGGCCTGCGCGGCCATGCCGTTCAGATCCGACCCCGATGATGCGGCCGTGGCCGAGGTGTTGGGTACTTTGCTGGTGTCGGTCGTCGTGACCCGGATCGCCGCCAGCGGCACGCCGAGCTCGGCTGCGACGACTTGTGCCACCTTGATATGCAGCCCCTGTCCCATTTCGGTGCCGCCGTGATTCAGCAGCACGGTTCCGTCGGTGTAGACCTGCAGCAGCGCGCCGGCCTGGTTGTAGTGAGTCGCGGTGAACGAGATGCCGAAC
>VBNY01000062.1 GCA_005877705.1 Gammaproteobacteria bacterium | reverse complement strand
TCCCAGATGGCGTCGATCGTCGCCACGGGATCCGGCGTGCCGACGACGGCGGCGGCCAGCTGCGCCGGCGCCTGATAGAACGTATTGACGATGACGGTGTTATAAAGCCACAGATGCAGGGCGGCCCCCAGAATGATCGCGAGCGACATCAGCCGCTTCAGTCCCTGCACGAAAGGTTCCTCGAGCCTCCCGGTGAGGTGCAGGTAACCCCAGACCATCACATACACGGTAGCGAGCGTCACGATCGCCGGCTCCAGGGCCGCGGCTACCCGCGCAGTATTGGCGCCGATGTAGCTCGCGAGCTGCCCATTGAGCCAGGTCCAGAAGGTTTGGAAGAATCCCACGGTCGCCCGCCTCCGCTTGATGCATCCCTCAGGGCGCCGGGTGGAAACGGCTGTGAAATGCGCCGTGACCGGCAATCGCCCGCTCGCGCGCGCGCTGCTCATCGACCCAGCGCTGCGCCTCGGCGCTCTGGTAGAGCACCTGGAGCTTGGTCTGCTCGTTCTCGAGCATGCCGGCCTCCGCTGCGATCCGTGCCTGCAGGTCGAGGATCGCCTTCTGATCGCCCGCTCTCGGGATGGCGTCGATCAGCTGCTGAATGGAGGCAAACCGGCTGCTGGTCGCTGCCAGCGCCTCGCGGGCGATTGCCTGCAACATCGCGGCGGACTGCCGCCCGGAGCGGATCTGTTGAGTCCCGACTGCAGATAGGCTGGCCACTCGCTGCGCGGATAACAGCGCGTTGGCGCTGATGGCGGCGCGCAAGTCGCCGGCGAGCGTTGGATACGCGCCGCTGGTGCCCTGCAGCGCTCGCTCCACTTCGAGCCAATCGGCCGGCAGATAGTTGCGTGCCGTGCCGGAGAGAAGCTGCTCCATGCCACGGCGGCCGGTCGTCGATTGGAACTGTGCTTGCGCCTGCGCGAGGTGATCGCGCGCCGTCATGAGCTGCTGCTCGAGGGTCTGCATTTGCGTGATCAGCTGCGTGACCGCGGCCACGTCGATCACCGCAAACTGCGCATGCGCCGCCGGTGCACCGGCAAACAAACTCAGGACCACAACCCGCCACCGATATCCTCGACTGCACATCTTGTCCTCCTTGAAGCCGATCAGAGCGCGCTGCGAGCCTTCAGGCCGCAGCGTTCGACGCCAGAAACGCAGGCAGCCACTGCCCCGGGTCGGGACCGAGTTCCGCCATGAGCCGATGCATGCGCTCCACCTCGCCGGTCCGCCCGGAGATCACGCCCAGCTCTGCGTCGAAGCCCTTGAGATCCAGCCGGCACACGACACTGTGGTGGCCCTGCTTGACCAGGAACATCCTCGAGCCCGGCTCGAGCTGCTCGCGGATGAGCTTGAATTCCCGCTCGGTCAGTCCGAAGGGGCCCATGAACTCCGCCGCGCTCGCCTCACTGTTAGGGAACAGCACCTTGGTGGCGGTCTGTTCGATGATCGTGCGACTGATCGGGCTGTCGAGCACGTCGCCGGCGCTCTGCGTCGCGAGGCACATCACCCCGTTCAGCTTGCGCCACGTCTTGGGACCGTCCTTCGCAAAGCTCTCGAAGGCCGAGTCCGCGAGCAGGCGCCAGAACTCGTCCATCCAGCACACCAGCCGCCGGCCGTCCAGGAGCTGGCGAACCAGGTGAAAGAGATAGAGTGTCACCGGCGAGCGAGCCACCTCGTGGTCGAGGAATTCCGTGACATCGAATCCGATCACGGAGCGCCCGGACAGTCTGGCCACGACCGAGTCCGCCGGATTGTCGAAGACCCAGGCGTAGTCGCCGTGGCTCGCTTCACACCAGCGCGCCAGTCGCGCATGCAGGCCTTCTGGATCGGTCGAATCGAGAAACTCGATCAGACGCGACAGGCGCCGCGCCGGCAACTCCAGCGCCAGTGTGCCGCGCAGCGCCTGATCGAGATCGGCTCCCTCGCGCACCGTGAGCGGACGTCCGCCCGCGGGCCGCACCAGCGCGCGCAGCCAATCCAGCGGCAGATATTCACCGCCGAGCGCCCGCACCAGAATCTCGAGCCCCCTGTCCTTGTCGAAAATGACCTGTGTCGCCCCGTGGCGCTCGAGCATGGCGACCAGGAATCCAATCAACACCGTCTTGCCGGAGCCGGTCGGCCCGCAGATGAAGGTATGCCCGGTATCCTTGCGGCTGCCTCCGTCCCGCTCCGTCGGGTCGCTCGCATGCAAAGAGAAGTAGTAGGGCGACTGGGCGCTCGTCGACAGCAGCGCGAGCGCCTCGCCCCAGTGATTCCCCGTGGCCCGGCCGGTCGGGTAGTTGTGAAATGGCGCCATGGCGGCAAAGTTGCGTGATGTGATCGGCGCCTTCCGCGGACGCATGGCGAAGTTGCCCGGCAACTGCGCCCAGAACGCCGCCTCCAGTGCCAGATCCTCACGCGCCACCGTCATGCCCGTGTCGGCGAGCAGGCTGCGCGCGAGGGCGACGTGATCGTTGAGCGGCTTGAGCCTTCGGGCGCTGTCTCCAGCGCTATCGTCCGCAACGTCGGCGAGCACCTGCAGCGAGAAGTGATGATCGCCCATGACGAACTCGTTGCTGCTGAGCGCATCGAGCGCATCTTTGAGCTCTGCGGCTTGCGACACCGCGAAATCGCCCGCGTTGGCCATCCGATGGAACTGCCGCTGCAGCAGACCCTGACCAGCCGCCTTCGAGAGGCAAGCGAAAGATTGGGTGAGCACCAGCGGAAACGGTGCGCACAACAGCCGGTTGTACATGCCGACCACACTCGGCGTCGGATATTCCTTGATTCCGAGCATGGCTGCGACCCGCGTCCCGGTGGGCATGCGGTACTCGATCACCTCGGTGCCGAAAAAAAGGCGAGTGGTCGCCAACACCTCGTTGAGTGGCGCCCGCGGTAAGGGTGTGCGTTGCCACTCGCCGTTCACCAGCACGCCGAAGTAGTCAAGCAGTGACGAGCACCACCGATCGCCCGCCCGATAGCAGCCCAGGGGTTCCGGCTCGTAGCGCGCCAGGGAGGCTTGCAGCGTCTGTCCGAGTTTCGCGCACCCATCGAGCGCATCTGCGAGCTGCAGCCTTGATCGGTCCGCTTGGGTTCGCGACAGCGCCCTGGACATCAGGCCCGTCGCGACGCCGGCGGCCGGCCGATACACGACAGCCAGGTACAAGTCATTGACCATCAGCGTCTCGCCGGCCAGGCGCTCGCGATACTTCGCCCCCAGCAGCCCGGCGAAGCCGCTTGCCGGTCCAGCGGGCAGATGAGCGCGTTCGCGGCGGCGAATGACATGCGTCCACAGAGCGACGTTGGGGCTTGCGACGTTGCGCCACAGGACATTCAGGCGCTCGTGCCACATGTTGAGCTGCTCGTCGTCGGCGCTCTCGAAGCTCGCGCCGCCCAAACGAAATGCCCGCACGTAGTCCCCGAACACAGTGCGCACGACGTTTTCAGACACATGCGCGCTGCAAGAGATGTGTTCGGCGGCCGTCAACTCGCGGCGCAGCGCCGAGGCTCGCTGTGTACTCAGCATGAGCGCGCCACCCTCGAGCGCAGCTCCATGCGTAGCTCGGCGGTGATCCCACATCGATGCCCCCGGAGATCCGGCAGATCGAGGGCCAGGGGGCTATAGCTGCCCGCCTTCCAGTAGCGGCGATTCGCAAGCAGCGCAGGTAGCCGCGTGCGGGCCGACAGCAACACCAGATCGAAGAACCGCGCATCCCGCGCGCACAGCAGCATGCACACTCCATGGATCGGTGCGCTCAACAGCAGCATCAGCAGGTTGCGCGTCACCAGGAACATCTCCATCGTGGACACCAGATTCAAGAGCAGCGCCGCGTAGGTCACACCCCAGCGGATCGGCGGCCGCGTGGCGCCCACGAAGAGCGGATCTGCCGTGAGTCCAGCATTACGTGAGCCCATGACCGACCCCTACACCCCGAACATGCCGCGCACCCAGGCGACGATCTGCGGCGCCCCGAAGGCGATCGCGATCCCGAGAATCGCTCCGAGGCACCATCCCCAGGACATGCGGTTCGCCATCGCCATGGCTCCGAGGACCATGACCAGGATGATCGCGATCGGAGTCAACCACGCGAGAATGTTGGTCTGCAGGGCGGTGGCGCCGGTCATGAAAGGCGACGCCTGTGCGAACGCCAGCGCAGGTGAACCCAGGCTGGCTGTGGCGAGCAGCGTCTGCAGCCACGGGGCCGCCCCGCTGTTACGATTCGGTTGCCGCACGAGCCTCACTCCCTGGCAGCGGTTTCCTTGCGAAACCGATCACGCCTCGGCGGCGACCGCCTCCCCGCGCTTACCTTCGTCGCGCCGCGACTCGCGCTCCTCGCGCTTGAGCTTGCCGGGGGCGCCGAAGCGGAAACCCTGCACCACGAAGGAGTGGTCGTATTGCTTCTCGCCCTGTTTGTCGGTCCAGTTGTCGGCGCGAATCCGCGCCTCGACGATCAACTGATCCCCCTTGCGCGCGGTGCGCGCGATGGTCTCGCCGAGGACCCCGAAGGCGACGAAATCCACGCTCGTCGCCGCCTCGCGCGCCGTCCCGTCGGCGTCTTTGCCTGCGTAATCGTTGCCGATCAGGCAGAAGCGGGTATAGGTCGTATCGCCCTTGGCGACGAGCTCGGGGTTGCGCGTCAGGTTGCCAATGGCGGTCAACGTGAAACTGTTCATCTAAGATGCTCCTCGAAGGCGGTGTTGGGTCGATGCGGATTCATCGGGCGCCACTCTAGCGTCGCGGCTCGCGAATGGAATCGCGTTTGGCTGCGTGTTTGCCTAGAAATGCGAGCAGCCCGCGGACGAGCGGCGAACGCGTCCACGAGCGTCCCTCGCATACCACCGATATGTACCAAGGAGCATGGCTGACGCCCGACGAGGTCACATAGCAAAACGCGACGACCGCTGGCGCTGTCGCGGGACCGTCGTGGTTGCTGCAGATAGTATATTACTATAATATACACAAATGATTGACTTGGCGAAGGTTATCGAGTTCGACTGGGATGCGGGTAACGCTCGCAAGAATGAGCGCCACGGAGTATCCGCCGGCGAGGCCGAGGAAGTCTTTTTCTCCGCGCCGCTCCTACTGCTCGATGATCAACGACACAGCCAGGAGGAGCCTCGGTACCACGCACTCGGTGTCACCGCAGCCGGTCGACGTTTGCATGTGTCCTTCACGCTGCGACGTGACGGCACTGCGATCCGCGTGATATCAGCTCGGGACATGTCCAAGAAAGAGAGAGCAGTTTATGAGCAAGCGTCAAAAAACGATTCCTAAGTTCTCTGGCGAGGCGGCCGAGAGAGCATTCTGGGAAAAGAATGATTCCGCGGAATACCTCGACTGGAGCAAGGCTCGACCAGCGGTGTTCCCCAATCTCAAGCCGTCGACGAAGACGATTTCTCTGCGGCTACCAGAGCACCTGCTGAACGCGATTCGGGTCGCCGCAAATGCAAGAGACGTTCCGTATCAGTCACTGATCAAGATATGGCTGCAAGAGAAGGTGCATAGCCGTTGAATAAGTGGCGCCAACCTCGCGAGTGGTGCCATCGTCGCGCCGACACGCGCTTCTCGCAGTAGGCGAAGTCTTGACCGGCGGCGCGGCCGCGAGCCTGTCGCGCACACGTAGGGTACTGCAGCTGTGTCTGGTGCGGGGCGCTATCGACCGCGAGGTCGCGAGGTTGTTATGGGCAGACTCCGCGCCCCGGCAGTTGCCTGAGAGGTAGTTCGAGTCATGAGTCGCAACTGCAAAGAGTGGTCTCCAGCGCGTAACACGACTGCCCGGGTTGGGAGAGCTTCCGGCTGAGCGCCGGGCTCCAGGACCTGCCCGCCTATTTTCCGGCTTATCTTGCCAACGGCTACGTTTCGACCCTGAGTGCGCCGCGGGGCATCGAGGCCACGCCGGCCTACCTGGTCGCGTTCATGGATTACTCGGCGGGGGATATCTCGCGCCCGGCGGCCGTTCCCGGGTGGACCGGAATCGACTTCAGCCCGAGTCCAGCTGGACCGGATCAGCAGTGGCTCAACAAAACGCCGCTGAACGAACAGCGTTTCAAGGACTACCGGCAGACCCTCGACCTGCATGACGCCACCTTGACGACGAGCTATCGCTACCTCGACCACGGCCGCGCAACCGCGGTCGAGGTCACCACTCTCGTCAGTCAGGCATCCCCGCACCTGGCGGCGACTCGTCTGACGATCACGCCTGATTACGACGGCGTGGTGCAGTTGTCATTTCCACTGACGCTGTGGGCGCCGCACGCGCCGCGCTTTGCGCTCGCGCAGATGAGCGGCCCCGAGATGGAGGAGGCCCTCGCGGCGAATGGCCTGTTGCTCGAGCCGCAAGCGCCCGCAACGCCCGACCGCGAGGCGGTCTGGTACCCCGGCTACACCCGGGTGCTCGCGGGCGACGGCGATACCGGGTCGCTGTCTTTGTGGCTCGACGGTCAGGCGGAGCAAGGCTTAGCGATGGCCATGGCCGCCGCCGTGGCTCTGCCTGAGGGCGTGCCGGCGGAGACGGTAACCTTCCACCGTAACCGTTATCGGCTTGCTCTCGATGTCAGCATGAAGGTCGAGCGGGGCCGAAGTTATGTCTTTACCAAGTACGTCGCCATGTCGCGCGCCGGATGGGGTGGCCACGCTACCGATGATCTGGCTCTGGCCAGAGAGGCCCGCAACCGCGGGTTCGATCGCCTGTTGAGCGAACATCGCGCGGCGTGGGGCGTGCTCTGGCAGTCGGACATCCTGATCGAGGGTGATGCGCAGGCTCAGCAGGTTGCCCGCTCGGAACTGTATTACCTGCTGGCGAGCTCGACGGCCGGCACGGCGTGGCCGGTCGGCCCCTGCGGGCTTACACTCTGCTACGCCGGGCATGCGTTCTGGGACGGCGACACCTGGGTATTCCCGGCCTTGTTGCTGCTGCACCCCGAACGCGCACAACCCATGGTGGCGTTCCGCGAGCACACCCTCGAAGCTGCACGGGAACGGGCGCGGCAGCACGGCTTCGATGGAGCCATGTACCCCTGGGAATCGGACCCGGAGAACGGCAGCGAACAGACTCCGCACTCTGCCTACGTCCTGGCAGAAACCGAGATTCACGTGAACGCGGACGTCGCGATCGCGCAGTGGCAATACTATCTGGCCACGCACGACCGCGACTGGTTGCGGGCGCACGGCTGGCCGGTGATCCGCGAGGTGGCTCGCTTCTGGGCGAGCCGCGCCACGTATGATCCGCGCGGGCATCGCTATGAGATCACGCATGTCAATTCCGTTGCCGAGTCCAACAACGACATTCCGAACGATACCTTTACGAACGTATCGGCCGCTAGAGCCCTGAGTATCGCCGCCGTCGCCGCACACCTCCTCGGTGAACGCCCCGATCCACTCTGGGACCGCATAGCCCGGTTG
>VBNY01000061.1 GCA_005877705.1 Gammaproteobacteria bacterium | reverse complement strand
GGTTGGCCGATCAGGATGATCTGCAGCAGCTTCTGCGTGTTGGTTTCGAGGTTGGTGAGCAGGCGCACCTGCTCGAGCACCTCGGGAGCGAGGTTCTGCGCCTCGTCGACGACCAGCACGACGCGCCGGCCGGCGGCGTGCGCGCGCAGCAGATAGCGGCTGAGGACGTCGACGAGATCCTTGAGGCTGTGCGTCGAGGCATCCGCGACGCCGATGCCGATCTCTTCGCAAATGGTCAGCAGGAACTCCGGCGCCGTCATCCGCGGATTGAGGATAAGTCGTGGTCTTGCCGGTGCCGACCTCGCCTGTGAGCTGCACGAAGCCGCCCGCCTCGTTGATGCCGTACAGGAGGTGAGCCAGAGCTTCGGCGTGTCGCTCGCTCAAATACAGATAACGCGGATCGGGGGTGATCGCGAACGGCTTTTCGTTGAGGCCGAAGAACGACAGATACATGGAGCGATGCTACTTGATCGTGTTGCCACGGCGAAGCGCGCGGCTGCCGAAGCGCGCCCGGGCCTCATCCAGAGTCGCATCGAGGCGGGTTGTGTACGGTGGCGCGGCTTCGAACAGGCCGAGCTGGCACGCAGGGCTCAAGTCAGTCAAGACTATTCCCAGAAGGCGAAGTTTCGCACCCGGATGCGCCGCGAGCCAGCGGTCCAGCAGCTCGGCGCTCACCCGCGCGATGGTACGGCTGTCGTGTGTCGGCGGAGCCACGGCGCGCTGCCGGCTGAAGGTGGTGAAGTCCTGGCGCCGGATCTTCACCCCGATGCACCCGGTCATCAGTTGCCGCTTGCGCAGCCGCTCGCACGCCAGCTCGGCGATGTCGGCCAATTCGGCCTGCAGCGCGGCCGGAGCGCTGATGTCGTCTGCGAACGTTTCCTCGGCGCTGAGCGATTTTTCCTCGAGATCTGGCAGCACCGGCCGGTCATCGATGCCGGCCGCGCGTTCCCGTATCCGTTGGGTGTATCGGCCGAACAACGGCCGTAACACCCAATCCGGCGCGCCGCGCAGCTCGGCGAACGTGTGGATGCCCGCGGCTTCGACCTTCTCGCCGGTCTTGCGGCCCAGACCGGGCAGGCGGCGCACGGACAGGGAGTCGAGCACCTCGAGAACCTGATCCCTAGGCACGACGGTCAGGCCGTCGGGTTTGGACAGATCGGAGGCGATCTTCGCGACCAGCTTGTTGGCCGCCACGCCAACGGACGCCGTAAGGCCGGTCAACTCCCGGATGCGGCTCTTGATGCGCCGCGCGATGGCGACGGCGTCCCCGAAAAGCTCCTGACTGGCCGTGACATCGAGAAATGCCTCATCGAGAGACAGGCCTTCAACCAGCGGGGTGACCTCGTGAAAGACGCTGAAAACCTGCCGCGAGACTTCCTGGTAGCGCTGCATCCTCGGGCGGATGCAGATGGCGTGCGGGCATAGGCGCAACGCCGTGCGCAGCGGCATCGCCGAGCGCACGCCGAATTTACGGACCTCGTAGCTGGCCGCCGCCACCACCCCACGGCCGCCCGTCCAGCCGACGATGACCGGCTTGCCGGCGAGCGCCGCGTCGTCGCGCTGCTCGACTGATGAGTAGAACGCATCCATGTCGACGTGCAGCACTGCGCGAGTCATGAGGGTAGGCAGCTGGCACCGGGCCCCACGAAATTGAACATCTTAGGTGGTTTTACTCGGCACCGGGGGAGCGTTACTTGGTGACGGTGATGGTGATCTTCTTCGAGATCACCGCGGGATCGTGCGGAATGTGATTGTGGTCGCCGAGCAGCAGTTGCAGCGTGTGCTTGCCGGGGGGCAGCTTCAGCGTTGTCTCGGTCTGGCCCTTGCCGAAGTGCACGAGTTTGTCCGAAGCCGGCAGCGGCTGGCTCAGATCGGCCGGCGGATCGGTGTCGATCAACAGGTGATGGTGGCCGGTGTTGTCGAACTTCACTCCGGCGGGCGCAATGCCCATGCCCTTGAGCCCGAATTGCACGAGCACCGGCGCGCTCACCTTGGCGCCGTTCTTCGGGCTGATGATGTAGGCCTCGGCCCCGGCCGGCGAGGGTGTGCGCTCCTGCGCCGTGGCGACCGTGGCCGCGAGCATCAGCGCGGCGGTTACCGGGCCCCACGAAATTGAGCGTCTTGATCGGCGGGTCAAGCTTGTCAGCCATGCAAAGCTCAATTTTGTGGGTGGTTCTACCGGGCCCCACGAAATTGAGCGTCTTGATCGGCGGGTCAAGCTTGTCAGCCGCGCAAAGCTCAATTTTGTGGGTGGTTCCACCGGGCCCCACGAAATTCTGCGTCTTGCTTGACGGTGCGCGGTCGATGTCCCCGTATGGGCAGAATTTTGTGGGTGGTTCACTAAGATACGCATGGGACACCCTCCATCGAAGTGCACGGCGATAAGCTGGCCGCGCGCGTGAGCTTAGTCTGTGTGCCCCGGCCGAAACAAATATTCCGCGTTTGCGGCGGGCTCACAGCGTCAGCACATCGAGCGCGCTCGTGAGCGCGGATCAGGCGACGTGCGCGCTGGATCTCGCCGCAGCCTGGGGCACCGGCTGTGCCTGCGTACCAAGCTCGTGCGGCGCGAAGTCATCAACGTGGATGATGTCCATCACCTTGCGGTCGTAGTCGCGCAGCGTGGCCGCTTCCGTCTCGGAGATGATGCCGGCTGCGAGCGCCTGCTGGATCTGACCCGGCAGGTCGAGCGCGGTCAGCTTGCCGCTCTTGACTCCCTCCACCCGCAGGCGCTTCTCGATGGGCTCGGCGGTCTGCGCCAGCAGCAGCGCTTCCTGCAGCAGCCCGAGCGGATTGCCCGGCTCCAATGTCCAGTAGGTGTACTCGCACAACCTCTCGCGCGCCTCCGTCGGATTGGTCACCAGCTCGGCGACCGTGTGGCCGAGCCGATCGTCAGGGGCGGAGTAGGCGCGTCCGCGCGGAAAAATGAGCGCGCGCATCGCGCCGGCGAGCAGGCGGCTCGGGAAGTTTCGCAGGAAGCCGTGCAGCTGCTCCTGCGCGTGATACAGAAGACTGCGGCAGGCCCATTCGACGATGGGGAGGTCTTCCTGCTGGCGGCCCTGGTTTTCGTGATGCTTGAGCACCATCGAGGCCAGGTACATGCACGACAGCACGTCGCCCAGGCGCGCGGAGAGGTTCTCCTTCTTCTTCAGGTAGCCGCCGAGCGCGAGCATCGCGACGTCGACGGCGAAGGCGAACGAGGCGCTGAAACGCGCGATGTGTTGGTAGTAACGCGCCGTCGGTCCCTGCACCGGCGCTTGGGTGAAGCGCGCGTGCGTGAGCGCCATGATGAAGGAGCGCACCGCATTCGAGATCGTGAACCCGATGTGGGCGAACAGCGCGCGATCGAAATCATCGACTCCCCGGGCGCGGTCGGGGTTGCGGGCCGCAGTCATCTCACGCAGCACGAAGGGATGGCAGCGCACGGCGCCCTGGCCGAAGATGATCAGGCTGCGCGTGAGGAGGTTCGCGCCCTCGACCGTGATGGCGACCGGAACGGCCTGGTAGCCGCGCGCCAGATAGTTCTTCGGCCCGAGGCAGATGCCCTTGCCGCCGTGCACGTCCATGGCATCGTTGGCGACCTGGCGGCCCATCTCGGTGACGTGATACTTGAGCATGGCGGAGGGCACGGACGGCTTCTCGCCGCCATCGATCGCGCCCGCCGTCACCGAGCGTGCGGCATCCATCGTGTAAGTGAGGCCGACCATGCGGGCGATCACGGCCTCGACACCCTC
>VBNY01000060.1 GCA_005877705.1 Gammaproteobacteria bacterium | reverse complement strand
GCAAGCGCTGCAGGAGGTCAAGCGGATCGGCTCTTGGCTCCTTGCAAGCAAGGCGTCGGCAGAGCGTCCCGTCGCCATTCTGTCGGAGAACAGCATCGAGCATGCCCTCATGATGTTGGGTGCCATGCATCTCGGTGTCCCGGCGATGCCGATCTCGACGGCCTATTCGCTGCAGTCGCGGGATTTCGGGAAACTGAAGTCGATCTTCGCCCAGGCGCCGGCCAGCGTGATCTATGTAGCGGACCCTGAGCGCTATGCGGGCGCACTGGCGGCAGTGAGTCCGCTGCACGACGCACAGCTCGTGGTCGGAGGCGGCGCTGCCGCGAGTCCGCGGGATGCCGTGCGATTCGATCAGCTGTCGGGTGGTGCCTCCGCTGCGGAGCTGGCACGCGCGGCGATGACGGTCACGGGTGAGGCGATTGCGAAGGTTCTTTTTACCTCGGGATCGACGGGGGAGCCCAAGGGGGTCATCAACACTCAGCGCATGCTGTGCTGCAACCAGCAGGCGAAAGCGCAACTGTGGCCATTCCTGGAATGGGCGCCCCCGGTTATCGTCGACTGGCTGCCCTGGAACCACACGTTTGGGGGCAATCACAATTTCAATCTCATCTTGCGAAACGGCGGTACGCTGTACATCGATGGGGGACGGCCGCAACCCGGACTCTTCGAGCAGACGGTGCGTAATCTCGCCGAGATTGCCCCGACGATCTATTTCAACGTGCCGCGCGGCTACGAGATGCTGGTGGAAGGATTGCGGGCGGATGAGGCCCTCCGGCGAAATTTCTTCAGCCGTCTGCAGCTGATGTTCTACGCGGCGGCTTCTCTGCCGGATCACTTGTGGGACGCTTTGATCGAGTTGTCGCGGATGGCGACGGGTGAGGCACTGCCGCTCGTCTCGGCGTGGGGCTCGACGGAAACGGCTCCGCTCGCGACCGATTGTCACTTTCAAGCCGCGAGGCCGGGGGTGATCGGATTGCCGGTGCCCGGCTGTGAATTGAAGCTGCTACCCGACGGCGCCCGGTACGAGGTGCGGGTGCGGGGTCCGCTCGTGACTCCCGGCTACTGGCGGCGGCCGGATCTGACGGCTTCACACTTTGACGAGGAAGGGTTCTACCGGATTGGGGACGCGGTGCGGTTCCTGGCCGAGGACGCTCCGGAGCGCGGGCTGTTGTTTGACGGGCGGGTTGCCGAGGACTTCAAATTGAGCACCGGGACGTGGGTTCACGTCGGGCCGCTGCGGCTGCAGGCGCTTGCGGCCTTGGCGCCGGTGGCGCAGGACGTGGTCGTGGCGGGACACGACCGATCCGAGGCGTGTTTTCTGATTTTCCCCAACGTGCCTGCGTGCCGCGGTCTGTGCCCGGACTTGCAGGCCGATGCGTCGATCGCGCGAATGCTCTGCCATCCGGGCATTCGCGCGCGTGTGGCCGGCGGTCTGCGCGATTTGCGGCGGCAAGGTCCGGGGTCGTCCACGCACGCAGCGCGTGCGCTGCTCCTCGCCGCGCCCCCGTCGATCGATGCCGGGGAGATCACTGACAAGGGCTATATCAATCAAGGTACGGTACTCGCTCGACGGAAGGAGCTGGTCGATGCGCTCTACGCGGGCGATCATCCGGACGTGATCCTTCCGTCCGTATGAATCGTGGACCAACGTGCCGAGCGTTCGAATCTGTGTTTAAGGACATCCTTATATGAATGACGTGGTCATCGTCTCGACGGCGCGCACGCCGTTGTGCAAATCCTGGCGCGGCTCGCTCAATATGACTCATGGGGCGACGCTCGGCGGGCACGTGGTGCGCGCGGCGCTCGAACGGGCGCAGGTGGAGCCGGCAGACGTCGAGGATGTGCTGATGGGCTGTGCGTTTCCGGAGGGCGCGACGGGCTGGAATATTGCGCGCCAGATCGCCTTGCGCGCCGGACTGCCCGCCGCGGTGCCGGGCATGACCGTCAATCGCTTCTGCTCATCGGGGCTGCAGACTATCGCTCTGGCCGCAGAGCGCATCCAGGCGGGGGAGGACGGCATCTTCGTGGCGGGCGGCGTGGAGTCGATCTCCCTGGTGCAGAAGGACTGGAGCCAGCACATTCTTGCCGAGGAATGGCTGGCGCAAAACAAGCCTGCGATCTACTGGCCGATGCTGCAGACGGCGGAAAACGTGGCGCGGCGCTATGGGATCTCGCGGGAGGCGCAGGATCGCTACGGGGTGCAGAGTCAACAGCGCGCCGCGGCGGCTCGCGCGGCCGGACGATTCAAGGAGGAGATCGTGCCGATCCGCACGCGGATGAAGGTGGTGGATAAGAACACGGGGGCGGAGTCGATTCGGGAGGTGGCGGCGAGCGAGGATGAGGGGATCCGGCCCGGGACGACCTACGAAGCGCTGGCCGAGATCAAGCCTGCCGTGGAGAACGGGGTGATCGCAGCCGGCAATGCGAGTCAATTCTCGGATGGCGCCTCGGCGTGCGTGCTCATGAGTGCGGAGCACGCTGCGCGCCGGGCAGTCGCACCGCTCGGTATCTATCGTGGGTTTGCGGTCGCGGGGTGCGAGCCGGATGAGATGGGCATCGGGCCCGTGTTCGCGGTGCCGAAGCTGCTCAGGAAAAAGGGGGTCGGGATTGGTGATGTGGACCTTTGGGAACTCAACGAGGCGTTTGCGGTGCAGGTGCTCTACTGCCGCGACAAGTTGGGGATTCCCAATGAGCGTCTCAATGTAGATGGTGGAGCCATCGCGGTCGGTCACCCTTACGGGATGACGGGTAGCCGCCTCGTGGGGCACGCGCTCATTGAGGGGCGGGCTCGCGGCGTGCGGTACGTGGTGGTGACGATGTGTATCGGTGGCGGAATGGGGGCCGCCGGTCTGTTTGAAGTCGCGTAGTTCGTCGCGGAAGGTTCCCAGCCCTCTTGAGCGGTCAGACGGCCTGAGTTGTGATCTGCGCGCAATGCGTGTGCGAGCCGTCGCAAAACGGCGGATTCCTCGTCTGCTTGCAGCCGCAGAAGGCGACGGTCAGATCAACGGGCGATTTGTACGGCAGGGGCTCGGTGCCGGTTCCTTTGTGGGACCCGTCGCAGAGGGGCTGAGTACCGCTGCGGCCGCAGCGGCACCAGAAATAGGTCTTGCCGCCCTTGAGCTCGATCCGATACGGGATTCTCCTGCGTTCCATTGCGGTCAGCCGGAGGCGGCATCGAGAGTCGGCGGCGAGCTTTTGGCCGCGCGGCTATCCGTGCCGTGAACCAGCAGGCCTCGCTCCGTCGGCCGAATAACCGCAAACAAACACGCCTCGTCATGGGTCGCGTGCCAGTACTCTTCGTTCGCCGGCACGAATATCAGCGTCCCGCTCTCGCACCACTGACCGTTGAGAATCATCCTGCCCCGCAGGATGACCATGACTTCGGGCTCTGTGTGGTAGTGCACCGGGCTGTAGTGATGCGCCGGCTCCTCGAGTAGATCGATGTAAGGATGCGAGCTGCGCAGCAGCATCGTCCGCGGCATGTTCGTGAGCTCACGATCCCACCCCTCCCCGGCGCCCTCCCCCGGCGCTACCCCAGCCGATGCGGCCGTGCGCACGGCCCAGGACTCGGAGCGACGAAAAGCCCACTCGTTGGGTGTGATGATCTGGATACCCGTCACCGGATTGTGGCTCATGGCTCGAGCTCCCTTGCCGCCATCACCGCCGCGTGGCTTGCGCGATCTTCTCAGCGAGCATCACCGTAGGAATATAGGTGTTGCCGCTGGGAACAGTCGGCATGACGGAGGCGTCCGCAACCCGAAGGCCCTCGCAGCCGTAGACCCGGCCGGCCGGATCGACCACGGCGAGTGCGTCCTCTTTGCTTCCCATGCGGCAGCTTCCACAGACATGGCCAGTGCCGGTGATGCTCGCAGCGATGAACTCGGCCAGAGCATCCGCATTGGCTGCGACTTCGGACAGCGGCTGCATTTCTGCGAACGCAGCAAGCAACGAGGAACCGATAGACGGCGTCAGATCTATGAGCGCTGCAGCCATGCCTACACTCACGGCGTTGCGGACGGACCGCGCATTGAAACGCATCGCTGCTGCGACGTTACGAAGCGCCAGGCCGCGCCCACAGACCGTGTGCAGCTCATCGGAATGGAACAAATCCGCGGCCAGGCGCACTCCCGCCATCAAGCGCGGCAAATCCCGGGCGTCCTCCAAGAAGTTGAATTCAATGCACGGCTCACTCAGCGGATCGCTCGAATCGAGACGAATGCATCCCCGGGAAGCCGGCTTCAATAGCACGGGGGCGAGGGAGGCCATGCGACGCCCGAGTGCGTGCCAGGACAGATAGCTGCGCACGTACAATCCGAGATCGCCGGCCGGACACCCCGCCTCACCCGACGACCAACGCAGATAGGTGCTGGCCGCGGGCTTGACCGTCCAGTCAGTCTCCCGAGCTCCCTTCTTCAGCAGCGCCACGGCGTAGACGACCGCATGATTCTGCAGATTCTGCCCGACCCCCCGGCGTTCCACCGTCACTTTAATCGACGCCGCCCGTAGATGTTCGCCCGGCCCAATCCCCGAACGCATGAGGAGCACCGGCGTACGCAGCGCCCCGGCCGTGAGGATGACCTCGCGTGCCCGAAAGATCGCTCCGGAGCCATCGGCCCTGCTGACCACCGCTCCGACTGCGCGGCGGCCTTCGAAGACGATGCGTCGCACAGTGTGGTTAGACAAGATCCGCAGATTGCTGCGGCGACGCACGCGAGCGTCGAGATAGCAGAAGCTGCCGGAGGCTCGAGACCTCTCGAAACGGCTGTTCGGCAAGGTGCAATGCCCGTCGCGGAAATCGGCATTGGCATCTTCAATATGAGGGAATCCGCGATGCGTCGCCGCCGCGTGCACGGCGTGCGCCAATGGAGACCACGCTGTTCGCGGCTCCCGTCGGATGGGCACCGGGCCATCGCAACCATGAGCAGACCCGTTGAAATCCTGGTCCGTCTCGAGATGGCGAAAGAACGGCAGCACGCCCTTCCATCCCCAACCGGCCGCACCGAGACGTTGCCACTCATCGTAGTCTTCCGGCAGACCCCGCAGCGCCCACATGCCGTGAACGGTGGAGCTGCCGCCAAGAATTTTACCCTGCGGCAGTGAGAGCGCCGGTGAGTTGTCAACCTGCCGCCAGTGCACGCGCGTGTCCGGCCACATGTAACGTGCATTGAAGGCCGCGAGCGGGAACACGCTGCGGATATCCGCCGGCTCGCGATCGGGCGTGAGGTCGCCTCCCGCTTCCAGCAGCAGTACGTTGGAATCCGGACGCGCCGACAACCGATTCGCGAGCACGCAGCCGGCGGCACCTGCTCCGATGATCAGATAGTCGAACGTTGGATTCGTCGAGTCAGTCATCGAAGGCGCCGTCGAGTGGCACCGGCTTGCCGATCGCACCCAGCTCGCCTGGGAAATACCCAATCGCATCGCCGACTGCGAAAAAGAGGTCGTGGCGCGCGAAATAGCGCGCGACACTCACCTTCCCGCTCCGGGACTTCACGTAATAGAGCACTCCGTCCTTGAGCCCTGCCGAGGGGGCCGGTGAGCCTGCGCTGGTGACATGCAATCGATGCAAATCCACATCAAAGGGAAAGATCACTTCGAGGCGGCGCTCGAGAAAGCGCCACTCGCCATTCGCCTGCCGTCGAACCACATCGTGCGTCTCTCCGACCATGATGTGCTTGGCGGTCGAGTCCTCGCTCGAGTCGCGCAGGAATGTCATCTGGGTGGTCTGCAAGCGGGCCGTGTCGCGCGCGAAGTCCGCAACGCGCAGGTCGCACCGCGAGCGGTGAAGTGGATGCCGATGGCTTCACGGCCCTGCAGGGTCAGGCCGACTCCGGGCGCAATAACGACGCCTTCCGGTGCGAACAGGGCACTCACGTCCCCGCCATGATCGATCCTCCAGCCGTATTCGGTGAGCAATGCCTCGATGCGAGCACGGTCAGCGACAGTCAACTCGGTCGCGTCAGCCATAGATCAGGGCTCCTCGGCCTCCTCAGGGCCGAAGCATGTCCCATGGCGTCATGCCCTCGGGCAGCTTTGGGCGCCGGTAGAGCTCCGCAATCGGTACGCCGGCCTCGTATTTGCGGATCATCTCCTCCGGATCGAAGATGATGCCCATGAAGTTCTCGGGGTAGTAACGCTCGAGAAAGGCGTTGACCTCCTCTGCCGTCTGGAACACATCCACTTGCAGCTCGACTTTGTTTCCATCGGGGTCGCGGTAGTACATAGAGATGGTCGGGCCATGATTGATGGTCCAGAAAGGCTCGATGCCGAGCTGCTTCAAGCGTCGATAGTTTGCCAGCAGCTGACCGAGATCGGCGTAAGTGAATGAGACGTGCTCGAGGCCGGGGGTCGACGGCGGCGCAGCCGCACTCGATACGCCGGGCAGCTGGACGATCCCGAGCCGGTGATGCTCGTCGTCGTAGGTCATGAAGCACAGGCTTTCGTTCTCGAACGAGACGCGTGCGGTGAGAAGCGTCAAATACCAGCTCTTGAGCCTGGCGACGTCGCCTGTGCGGACGACAATGTGAGACAGCTTGGCGGGGCGCGGCGGTCCCTTGTTCGCGATGTCCGACAAGCTGCGGCGCGCAGTGCTCACGGGTGACTCCTTCTTTCCAAACGGCGGCTCAAGGCTCCGGGACGACACGATTCTCAATATAACCGATGCCTTCGATCTCGACGCGGCAGACGTCTCCGACCTTGAGGTACTGGGGTGGCTGCATGGCACCGCCGACGCCGGCGGGGCTGCCGGTTGTCAGAATGTCGCCGGGCTCGAGCGTGAAAACGGTGCTGAGCTCGACCAGCATCTCGCCGAAGCGGTAGATCAGCTCACTGGTGCGGCCGTTCTGGCGCAGCTCGCCATTCACCCAGGTTTTCAGGGACAGATCGTGGACTCCTGGCAGCCCGTCCGCGGTGACGAGCCACGGCCCGAGCGGACCGTGGGTGTCGAAGGACTTGCCGAGGGTGGCGGTCGGGGAGCGCATTTGCCATTCGCGCACGCTCACGTCGTTGCAGATCGTGAAGCCGGCGATCACCTCGCGCGCCTG
>VBNY01000171.1 GCA_005877705.1 Gammaproteobacteria bacterium | reverse complement strand
TATACAGAAACAACCGCTGCGGACGCCACGCAGCGCGCCGAAAAGACCCTCGACGGGGGCGCGCCGGGCGATTTCTCACTCGTGGCGGCCATTGCCGAGCGCAGCGAGCTGCAAAATCAACTTTTCGTGAGATATCGGCGGCCCTTGCTGCAGGTATTCCTGCAAAGGCGCATCGCTTCTCATGCGGCCGATGATCTGTTGCAGCGCACCTTCCTGCAGGCGATCAAGAAGATCCGTGCGGAGGGACTGGACGACCCGGGCAATCTCGGAGGCTATCTGTACCGCACGGCATGCAAGCTCGCAGCGGGTTACTGGCGTGGAGAGCTCTCCCGCCATCACGACAACGACGGCGAGGCGCTGAGCGAGCTCTCGGATGAGGCCCTGACGCTGGAGGAGCGCCTCGATCATGAGCAGCTCGCAAAGCACGTGCGTGATCTCATGGACCATCTGCCAGTGAAGCGTGACCGCGAAGTGCTCGAGCGTTTCTATCTGCATGAGGAGCCCCGCACATCGATCCGCGAATCGCTGCAATTGACCGACCTGCAGTTCAACCACGTTCTGTGGCGCGCACGGCAGCGTTTCGGTGACATCCTTCGCAGGCACGGGTTCGCGAGCCGCGAGTCTGGCGCTGCGCCATCGATACAGGGGTAGTGGGTAGGGAGAACCGTGATGGACCATACGCAGTTCAAGGCAAATCAGACGGCCGCGACGTACGTCGCCGACGGGCTCGACGAGGGCACGCTCGAAGCTTTCGAGATGCACATGATGGGGTGCACTGAGTGCATCGAGGACGTCGAGGCGTGGCGCGCCATCAAACTCAACATGCCGCGCACGGCGCGGCCGGCGCTCGCCCCGGCGGCCCTTCGCCGCTCCGTGCACGCGGCGGCCGGCTGGCGCATGGCGGCGTCGCTTCTCATCGCCGCTATCCTGGGCGCGGCCGGCGGCTGGCTCGGGCGCGCGGCGCAGGCGCCGGACCTCGACTCGGCGCAGACCGTGTTCTTCAACGTGCCGGCCGTTTCGCGCGGCGCCGACGAGTGCACGCCCTTGCGGCTCGCCCCTGACACGCAATTCGCGGTGCTGCGTGTGACCGGCGTGACGCGCGAGCGCCGCGTCATTGCCGTGGACTCCGACCGACACGAGCTGGCGGCGAGTCGCTACACCTCACGCCGCCAGCCTGACGGCAGCCACCTGCTGCGCATCGAAGCGCAAGCGCTCCAAGGCCTGTCGCTGCACTTGGAGGCGAAGGCTCCGGACGGATTCGGCGAGCCGCTCGGGTGCGTGACGGGAGAAGTGGCCGCTGAGCGCTGACAACAGCGGTTTCAGCCCCTGACCTGCGACAGCAGCCGATCGAGCATCGCGCGTGCTTGGCGAGCGTAGCCGCCGCCGAACAGGTTGGCGTGGTTGAGGACGTGATAGAGGTTGTAGAGCTCGAAGCGCGTATCGGCCCCTGCGGCAAGCGGCGCCTCGGCCTCGTACGCCTGATAGAACGCGCGCCCAAACCCGCCAAACAGGCGCGTCATCGCCAGATCCGCCTCGTGATCTCCGAAGTACACTGCGGGATCGAAGACCACGGGCTCGCCGTGCGAGTCGGCGAACCAGTTGCCGCCCCACAGGTCGCCGTGCAGTAGCGACGGCTGAGGCCGACGGCCTGCCAACAAGTCCGCCACCGACTCGAGCAGCCGCTCGCCGACCGCCTCCAGCAGGTCCCCAAAGCCGTTGCGCGCGGCCAGCGCCAGTTGCGGGCGCAGGCGCCGCTCGCGCACGAATTCCACCCAGTCGCTCAGCCACCCGTTCAGCTGGGGTGTGCGCCCGATCGTGTTATCCCGATGCCAGCCGAAGGCGCGCGCGGTCACGCGATGCTGCGCCGCCAAGCGCTCGCCGAGTCTGTGCTCGGCGCCGCGGCCGGCCGCACCGCTCTCGATCCACTCGAGCGCCAGGAATGCAGACTGCTCGGCGCAGCCGATCGCCAGCACTTGCGGCACACGCAGGGCCTGAGCCGCCGCGAGCTCTCGCAGCCCGGCCGCTTCCGCTTCGAGCATCGCGAACTGCGCCCGGTCGGCCACTTTCACGAACAGCGGCCGTGTCTCGCCATGCCAGAGGTAGCATTGATTGATGCTCCCGCCGGAGACGGCGCGCTCGGGCAGTGGACTGCAGCGCGCCCCGGTCTGCGCCGCGAGCCCGTCGGCGACCGCTCGAAGTGCGCTCACACCAGCCGCGCCAGGCGCTCGCCCTGGCGCCGCAGAAACGGCCCGAAACCCAGCCGGTCGTAGAGCTGCGACAGCGCGGCCAGGTCCGGCGCCTGGCGCTGCAGCGCCTGCGCCCCGACGCCCAGGCGCATGTCGCAGGTGATGGTCGTCAGTTTGCGCGCGAGATACACCGACTCGCGGTGCTCACGCAAACGCTGGCTCACACTCATCGCGCCGCGCAGCTTGAGCAGGGCGACGCGGCCAAGATCGGCGTACAGCTCATCCAGCGAGGCAAACTCCTTCATGAGCGCCGCGGCTGTCTTGTGCCCGATTCCCGGCACCCCGGGGATGTTGTCCACCTCGTCCCCGGTCAGCGCCAGGTAATCGGCGAACCGCTCCGGCGCGACTCCGAAGTGGCGCTGGATGTCGCGATAGCCGAACTGCTCGCGGGCCCCGAAGTCCCACAGCAGATCGCCGTCCCGCACGAGCTGCGCAAGATCCTTGTCGCGCGTGATGAAAGCCGAGCACACGCCGGCCGCGCGCATCAGGCTCCCGAGCGTGCCGATGATGTCGTCCGCCTCGTATTCCCCGTTGACGAATACGGCGAGGCCGAGATGCCGGCACAGCTCCCGGCAGCGCTCGAACTGCAGCGCGAGACCGGCGGGCGCAGGCACGCGGTTCGCCTTGTAGGCCGGGTAGATACGGGCGCGGTAGGAGCTCGCGAGGCGCTGGTCGAAAGCAACCGCGATGTATCGCGGGCGCACCCGCTCGATGAGGTCTCCGAGGAAGCGCGCGAATCCGAACACCGCGTGCACCGGGTTGCCGTCCCGGTCCGCCATGTCAGGCAGCATCGAGTGGTAAGCGCGAAAGACGTAGACCGAGGCGTCGACGAGAAATATCAAGGGCGCGCTTCAGCCCAGCCAGCGCTGGATCCTGTCGTGCAGCGGGCTCGAGCGCGGGAAGTGCGCGAGCAGATATTCCATCTGGTCCGCGAGCACGCGCCGGCCCTTGAGGAAGATGTATTCCGCGTAGGTCGGAGTGAACGGCACGGCGATCAGCTGCATCTTCGCCTGCTCCGGGGTGCGCGAGGCTTTCTGGTTGTTGCAGCGGCGGCAGGCGGCCACCACGTTGGTCCAGATGTCCATGCCGCCTTGGCTGAAGGGCCGGATGTGATCGCGCGACAGCTCGCGCGATGGGTAGCGCGAGCCGCAGTACATGCACAGATACGCGTCCCGCCGGAACAGCGTCTGGTTGTTGAGCGGCGGCACGTAATCGTGGCGGGTGTTGCCCGGGTTGCCGGTGTGGCCGACAGTCGCGACAATCGAGTTGACTTCGAGCGCGGTGCGATGCCCCGTGTGGGCATTCACGCCACCGAGCAGCGTGTACAGCGCGCCGCCTCCTTGTAGTCGATCCACTCGAGGGGCATTCCGGCCACGTCCGTGCGCAGGACGAGCTGGGAGAGCCCGCGCGCCGCCGGACTGGCGACGATGCGCAGGTCATCCTGATAGCCGTAGTCGGCGCGCTCCAGATCGATACCCAGCATGGCGGTGTAAGATAAGGCAATTTTATGCAAGAATTCAACGTCGCAACGTCTTCATTGAATTAAGGATTTCCTACACCGTGGCTTACCCGGCCACGCCCGAGGGCCGTGCATGCCAGCAACGATTGGTGCGCTCCGCGAGAGCTCACCGCAAGAAACGCGCGTCAGCGTGGTTCCCGAGGTGGCCGAGAGACTCGCTCAGACCGGCGCCCGCGTGCTCCTCGAGCATGGGGCGGGAGTGCGCGCGCAGTTCCCTGACTCGCTGTACAAGAGCGTCGTGTGGGCGGATTCGGCGACCGCTGTGCTCGCACAAGCCGATGTCGTACTGACGGTACAGCCGCTCACCGTGGAGCAGATTCAGCGCCTGAAGACCGGGGCGGTCGTCGTCGGATTCATGCAGCCGCACGCCAAGGCAGCCGAGGTGAAGGCGCTGCAGGAGCGCGGCATCACGAGCTTCGCCATGGAGCTCGTGCCGCGCATCTCGCGAGCGCAATCGATGGACGCGCTGTCCTCGCAGGCGTCAATCGCCGGCTACAAGGCGGTGCTGATCGCCGCCAGCCAGCTGCAGAAATTCCTGCCGATGCTCACCACCGCCGCGGGCACCATTCGCCCGGCGCAGGTGTTGATCATCGGCGCGGGAGTCGCGGGACTGCAGGCTATAGCTACGGCACGACGGCTGGGCGCAGTGGTGGAAGCGTACGACGTGCGCAGCGCGACCAAGGAACAAGTGAAGTCGCTCGGCGCGAAGTTCGTCGACACGGGTGTGAGCGCGGAGGGCACGGGAGGCTACGCTCGCGAGCTCACGGAAGAGGAGAAACGCAAGCAGCAGGAAGTCCTCGATTCGCGCAT
>VBNY01000170.1 GCA_005877705.1 Gammaproteobacteria bacterium | reverse complement strand
CGACCAGTGAGAACGCGATCGTCAGCCACAGGATGAAGGTGACGCGGTTCTCCCAGCCGCGGATCCACGACTGCGGTCCCAGCATTACCCGTAGCAGATAGACACCGAGCCGCACGAGCACGAGCGCCGTGGTGAGCTGCAGAGCCGTGACCACGGCCGCCGTGTGACTGCCCAGCATGGCAAGCACGGCGCGCACGATCAGCAGCACGATGAGCGCCACCACGAACGGCCCGAGGATCACCGTCCCTTCCAACACCTGGAACTGCCACAGCGGCTGCTGCGTGCTCGAGGCGCTCGAGATCTGTTTCCGGTGCCACGTCCGCGCCAGGTGCGCGCCCGCAAGCGCGATCAAGCCCGCGAGCCCGATCGCGAGCACTTCGGCCAGAATCTGCGGTGAGGTCAGCCTCTCAAAAACGCCCCGGAGGGCGCTGTCGGCGTTATCCATTGTTTATTGGCTGAAAGGCGCCTGCGGCGCCTTGCCGTCTGTTGCAAGCGGCCTACGGCCCTGCTCAGGCATTGAGATCCGGGATCAGTTGGCTCTCCAGGCGCGCGATCTGGTCCTTGAGCATGAGCTTGCGCTTCTTCAGGCGCTTCAGCTGCAGCTCATCGACGTGCAGATCGAGCGACAGGCGCGCGATGACCTCGTCGAGATCACGATGCTCGATGCGCAGCTGACGCAGTTTTTCCACGTTGCGGAACAGCTCGCGGTCGACGTTGTCTTCGATTTCCGCCATGGCGGGAGCGCCCGCGGGTCTCCAGTAGACGGCCTGGGATCTGCTGGCGGCGGCCGTGGACCGGTAGCTTAGCCGACCGACGCAACGGGCGCCACGGGACGCATGATACGCGCCCGTGCCGGCCGCTGCCGTTGAAAAACTCTCCTCCCAGCCCCACTTAAAGCGCCAAGTGCTGGCGCGCTTTTGTCACCGGCCCCGTCCGTGGCCGTCCCTCCTGGAATGAGGTCCTTTGCGGCCGGGGCGTGCGCCCTGGCCATGGCTCGGACGCCTGCCTCCGTGAAGCGGAGGGCGCGGCCGCCGGCTATGCTGTCCTTCGGCCACCGAGGTCGCCAGCAGATCCGGCGTGATCGGCGTCGCCGGAATCTTGTGACCGATGTAGCTCTCGATCTCCGGGAGCGCCACGGCAAAGTCCTCGCAGGCGAAGCTGATCGCATCGCCCTCGGCGCCGGCGCGAGCGGTGCGGCCGATGCGGTGCACATAGTCCGGGGCGTCCTGCGGCAGATCGAAATTGAACACGTGGCTCACATCCGGAATGTGCAGCCCGCGGGAGGCGACGTCCGTGGCGATCAGCACGGCCAGATCGCCGTTATGGAAGTCACGCAGGAAGCGCAGCCGCTTGTTCTGCGGCACATCGCCGGAGAGCGCCTGAGCGTGGAAGCCGTTCGCCTTGAGGATGCTCTCGAGGCGCTCGGCCATGCGCTTGGTGTTCACGAAAATCAGCGTGCGGCGCGCCTCTGCCTGCCGCAGCAGCCCGATGAGGAGCGGCACCTTCTCCTGCATCGAGGGGTAGTACATCATCTGGCGCACTTGATCGACGGTCACCTTGTCGGGCTCGATGCGCACCAGCTCCGGGTTGTTCATGTGCTCGTATGCGAGCTCCAGCACCCGGTACGAGAGCGTCGCGGAGAACAGCATCGATTGGCGCCGCTCGGGATGCGGCAGCCGGCGCAGGATGTAACGGATATCCGCGATGAAGCCGAGATCGAACATGCGATCGGCTTCATCGAGCACCAGCACCTGCGCGTGGCGCATGTCATAAACACGCTGCTTGAGGTAGTCGATCAGGCGGCCCGGGGTGCCGATGAGCACGTCGACGCCTTCCTCGAGCTGGCGGCGCTGCTTTTCGTAGTCGATGCCGCCGTACACCACCGCGTGCTTGAAGCCCGTGTGGCGTCCGAGAATTTCTGCGTCGTGGTGGATCTGCACGGCGAGCTCACGGGTCGGAGCCACCACCAGCGCGCGGATCGATGTGGGACCACGGCTTGCAGGCGCAGGACGGGTGAGGAGCGCGTGGTAAAGCGCTACCAGGAAGGCGGCGGTCTTGCCCGTTCCGGTCTGCGCCTGCCCGGCGACATCCCGGCCGGCAAGCGCAATCGGCAGCGTTTGCGCCTGGATAGGCGTGCAATGCGTAAAGCCCGCCTCGCGGATGCCTGCCATGAGCGCCGGGGCGAGGCCCAGGGACTGAAAAGTAGGGGAACCAGAGTGTGGATCAGTCATCAAATACGTCTATAGTGTTGTTCGAAATGGTGGCCGGCGCTTGCAAAAGCGGCCGGGAAGCGCTAAAAAGCCTTTCATGACAGCGGGCCAACAAGTCCGCACCTGCCAGCCCAGTTTCCTTTTCCATTAGGCTGATACTCATTCACGAGTCAGTGTAACCGTTTGACGGGTGTTTCTGGGCGTGGCTTTCGTGGCTTGCGCCACCCGGCATGATCATCTCAAGTCTTCTAACCGAACAAGACAGCTTTTGCACACTCTCCATTCGACGGAGGAAAGAACCGCGTGAGTAGCCCGCACATCGTGCATACCACGGACGCCACCTTCGCACAGGACGTTCTGAAGTCGGACAAGCCTGTGCTCCTGGATTTCTGGGCGGAGTGGTGCGGACCCTGCAAGATGATCGCTCCGATCCTGGACGACATCGCGAGCGAGTATCTGGACCGCATCAAGGTCGCCAAGCTCAACATCGATGAAAACCCGCAGACACCGCCCAAGTTCGGCATTCGCGGCATCCCGACGCTGATTCTGTTCAAGAACGGCACGGTCGAGGCCCAGAAGGTCGGCGCAGTGTCCAAATCCCAACTATCCGCATTTCTGGACAGCAACCTGTGAGAGGCTACCTAGGCAATCAGGGCCGCAACCGGCCCAACAAGGGCCCGCGCCACGGCAATCGCGACGGCAACCGCGGCAATGTCAATGGCGGCGGCGGACGTCCCGACGATTTGATGCACGAGGCGGAGGTCTTCGACGCCGACGACGCGGAGATCATCAGCCCGGCTGAGCTCACGCAGTCGCGCGCCTCGATGAATCTCACCGAGCTGAAGTCGAAGCCGATCCACGAGCTCGTCAAGCTTGCCGAATCCATGGGCCTGGAGAACCTGGCCCGTTCCCGCAAGCAGGACATCATCTTCTCGATCCTCAAGGCGCACGCGCGCAACGGCGAGAACATCTACGGCGACGGTGTGCTGGAGATTCTGCAGGACGGCTTCGGCTTCCTGCGCTCCGCCGACGGCTCGTACCTCGCGGGCCCGGACGATATCTACGTGAGCCCGAGCCAGATCCGGCGCTTCAATCTGCGCACCGGGGACACCATCTCCGGGCTGATCCGGCCGCCGAAGGACGGCGAGCGCTACTTCGCGCTGCTCAAGGTCGGGGAGATCAATTTCGACTCACCGGACAGCTCCCGCAACAAGGTGCTGTTCGAGAATCTCACGCCCTTTCACCCGACCAAACGCTTGAAGCTCGAGCGCGGCAACGGCTCGACCGAAGACCTGACCGCGCGCACGATCGACTTGGTATCGCCCATCGGCAAAGGCCAGCGTGGCCTCATCGTCTCCCCGCCCAAAGCCGGCAAGACGATGCTGCTGCAGAACATCGCCACGTCCATCACCGCGAATCATCCCGAGGTCATCCTCATCGTGCTGCTCATCGACGAGCGGCCCGAGGAAGTCACGGAGATGCAGCGTACGGTGAAAGGCGAGGTGGTCTCGAGCACGTTCGACGAGCCCGCCGCCCGCCACGTGCAGGTGGCCGAAATGGTCATCGAAA
>VBNY01000169.1 GCA_005877705.1 Gammaproteobacteria bacterium | reverse complement strand
AACCGGGGCCGGCGGTCGTGACGACGCAACCGAGCTTGCCGGTCTGGCGCGCGTAGCCATCGGCAGCATGTGCGGCGACCTGCTCGTGGCGCACGTCGATGATGCGAATGCCCTCGTCGACGCAGCCATCATAGATGTCGATGATGTGTCCGCCACAGAGTGTGAAGATCGTATCGACGCCTTCGTTCTTCAGCGCCTTGGCGACCAGGTGGCCGCCGGAAATGACATCGGCGTCATGGCTCTTTCGCTTGAGCGTGTCCTCCGCAGTCGTCGTACCCCTGTTGTCGGTAGTCTTGGTCGCTGTCTCGAGCATGAATGCCTCCGCAATGATTGTCCGTGACGGTGGAAGACCCGTCGCCGCAGCGTCACCGCCGGGAAACTCCCGGATCACCTGACGTGGTGCAGTAGCGCAGGATCAGGCGTCAAGGCGTTGCAAGCTTCGCACCTGCATCAAGGGTCGTGGTCCGATTCGTGTACGCGCTGCGCAGGGGCTTCAAGATCACAACGGCCATCAGCGCCGCCAGGATGTTGAGGGTGGCGGCCGCCATGAATACCGGGTGCCAATTTCCTTTCGCGGCGATAACGCTGGTAAGCGGTACGAGCAGCGCAGCCGTGCCCTTCGCGGTGTACATCAAGCCGGTGTTGGTCGTCGCGTACGTGGCGCCGAAGGTGTCCGTCACCGTGGCGGGGAAGAGGCTGTAGATCTCACCCCAGGCGAAGAACACCAGGCCGCTCAGAAGCACGAACGCTACGGGGTCACTGGCGAAATTGGCGAGCGCGATGATGCCTGCGCCTTCGATCAGAAAGGCGATGAGCATGGTCTGTTCACGCCCGATGTGGTCGGACACCCAACCGAAGAATGGCCGGGTCAGACCGTTCAGTATGCGGTCGATGCTGAGGGCGAAGGTCAGCGCCGGGAGCGTTATGCCGATGAGGCTCACCGGGATCTCAGCCACCTTGAAGTCCTTGGCGATGGGCGCGAGTTGCGCGGTCGCCATCAAGCCGCCCGCCGCCATCATCACGAACATGAGATACATCACCCAAAAGACCGGGGTCTTGAGCATCTCGAGCGGTTGAGCCTGGTGGCGTGACGCACCGACGGTGAGCTTGCGGGCGGCCGCGATGAAACTGGCCGACGGGGCGAGGATCAGCAGCCCGACCAGCACGACGACGATGCCCTGAAACAGACCGAACGTCAGGAAGGTGTGCTCGTAGCCCGCGGACTTGATCATGTTGGCGATGGGAATGATGGTCGCTGCTGAGCCCGCGCCGAAGCCGGCCGCGGTCAGACCCGCCGCGAGCCCGCGCCGACCGGGGAACCATTTCACGGCATTGCCGATACACGTGCCGTACACGGCACCGGCGCCGATGCCGCCGAGCACCGCGGCGAAATAGAACATCCCCAGGGAATCGGCGAAGGAATTGATCGTCCACGCGAGCCCGCACAGCACGCCGCCGCCGACGATCATCCACTTCGGACCGAAACGATCGACCAGGTACCCTTCCGCGGGTACCAGCCACGTCTCGAACAGAACGAATATGGTGAAGGTGACCTGGATCGCGGCCTTGGTCCAACCGTATTTCGCGCCGATGGGGCCGACGAACAGCGTCCAGCCGTACTGCAGGTTGGCGACCATCACCATACAGATGATGCCCACGAGCAGCTGCAACCAGGCGTTCGCCAGCGCTGATTGCGCGGGTTGCACCGAACTGGAATTCGCACTCATGTTGTTCCCCCTATTCACTTGGTTGATTGCGAGACTCACTCTGGCTGAAGCGGAAACGCGTAACTAGCGGCCGACCGCTAACAATTTGCTGCCCGCACTGCTCCGGGGCCGTGCAGTGGCTGTTAAGTACTGGACTGGAGGTGATGGGCTGCGTGATGCAGCCGCTGCGGCCTGATCGGCGGTGGCAGTAAGAATGAGTTCGTAGTAAACGCGGATGTGTAGCCACTTGCTCACCCGTGCCCCCCGACTTGATCCGAAGTCATGTATCGATCAGTCGCTTACTTATTTTGGTGGTATATCATATATTTTTAAACTCTGGCAGGTCAATTCGCGGCCGACCATTGAGCCGGGGCCCTGGGGCCCCCTGCTCGGAGGCCGTGTCGCGCTGCCGCCGCCGCCGCGCCATCGCGATGCCATGGCGGCATCAGAGCCCTGATTAATTGATATAAAGCAAACGCCTGCAGGATCTGGAGGTGTGCCGGAACGGGTGACTTGTGCAGAGCCGACACTGGAAACTATGCCCTTCCGCGAAATTTCCCCAGCCGGCCGGACCGGAATGGCTTACAATCTTATATATCAAGTCCAATACCGCTCCACGGGAGGTTTTTGATGCAAGTATGGGGTCTAGTGGATTTTTTCCCTTCTCACCATGACGTTATCAGTCATGCGTAAGCGAAGGCATGGGGGATGGCAATGAGCACCACCACCGCAAAGCTCATTCAGCGCGCAGCGGCGCCGCTCGCCCTTGCACCGTTGAATGCGACGAGCCTGCGCGATCAGGCTTACGCGCTCCTGAAGGCTGCGATCGCAGACACCGACATCTACAACCCGCAGCAGGAATTGCGGCTGGACGAGCGGCAGCTGACAACGGCGTTCGGTGTCAGTCGCACACCCATTCGTGAGGCACTCTCGCTCCTCGAGCAGGAAGGCTTCATTCGCACGATGCCGCGCCGCGGCATCTACATCGTTCGCAAATCAAAGCGCCAGATCATAGAAATGATCCAGATGTGGGCCGCACTCGAGTCGATGGCCGCGAGGCTCGCGACGTTGTATGCGCCGGATGCGGAGATTGCCAAGCTGCGGCATCTGTTCGACGAGTTTCAGAGCTCACCGCCATCCGAGCACATGAGCGAGTACTCGGACGCCAACATCACCTTTCACACGGAAGTGATCCGTCTCGGTGGCTCGCAGACCATGATCGATGTGACGCGGAACCTCCTACTGCATGTGCGCGCTATCCGTCGCGCTACGATCACGCAAGACAACCGTGCGTCTCGCTCAATCATCGATCACCTGAAGATCATCGAAGCTTTGGAACGACGCGATACGGAGCTGGCCGAGCGGTTGACACGCCAACATACGCTTGACCTGGCCGCGCACGTCGATCGCTACTGCGATTTCCTCGGCTGAGGCTGAGGCACTAAGCCACCGGAGCAAAGGGCTCGCCCCCGGCACGCCGGCAGGGTACACGCGAGGCCACCACGCCAAGTCCGCGCCTAGCGGGCCGCTGTTCCCCATTGGCCGAGCGTGAACACCGGAGGCGTCGCCTTCGATCCCTCCAGATACTGTGGCCCGCTGGCGGCCGGTGCGGCGCCGTCGAACGCACTCGCTACCACCGCCCGCAGAGCGGCATGCGTGCAGGGATCCGCGACTGCCATCTGCATGGCCTCGCGATCGATCAGCACCGGGGTGCCGGAATCGATGCGCAGATAGATGCGCCCGGTCGCCTGATCGGCGAAATTGACCTCGCGAAATCCGTCGATGCAGCGCTTCAGAAAGCCGAGATTGTGCTCGGCCGCCAGCAGCTTTCGATCCGCATACAGAAACTGCGGGGCGGTCGCATCGACGTTCACCCGACCGAAGCGCACGATGTCCAGCATTCCCCCGACGTCCAGCACGTTGAAGACGTAGTTGGTGCCAAAGGCCACCGTTCGCGGCAGTTCTCCGAAGTCCACGCTGTTGTCCAGAAACTCGAACTGGATGCGCTTGTCGGTACGGCGAACCCACGTGAAAAACACATCGGGCATACCCGCGTACGCCTGCACGCTGTGTGCGAGCGTATCGTCCACGGCCTTGTAGCGACCGACCTCCAGCCCGCGTTTCCAGGCTCGCTCGACGAGCAACTCGGGCGGTGTGATCATGAAAAAAAGATAGACCGTGTGGCCAAAACGCGTCAGCAGATTGCTGCCCGCCTCGTCCGAGTCGGGAGCAAAGCTGTCAAAGCGAAACCTGTCGATCAACAGATGCGACATGTCGCCGTGCTGGTATTTGAGCGCCATATAGCGGTCGAGCTTTTGATCGATGATCTGCAGTTCCTCCGAGGTCAGCGCTGCGGCGTACTTGTAGACGGCCCCGAGGGCGCCATAGTCGAGTAACTGCTTGCGCCAGATGTCCGGGCTGATCAGTGCGAAGTCGCTCCAGCGCACGCCGATATTTCCCGCGAGGTTTCTCTGCAGCGGCCGCAGAGTGCTCTTGCCGGAGGCTGAGGGGCCTTTGGTATTGATGACGACAGGCGAGTGCTGCCGCGGCAGCAGGTTGTAACCCTCGTTCTGCACTGCGCGCTGCAGCATCGGCTCGACCATTCGGCCGATGACATCGCTCCCATGGGTGTTGCATGCGATGTCGGTTGCGAGTGACACGATGAGGTCTCGCGTGCCCCAGGCGCAACCGTGGGTTGCGAAAAGTGCCGACATGACGCGTGCCAGGCACCGGCATGCCACTCTCCGCAGCGCCTCATCCGCCGTGCTCGCCATTTGCTCGCAGTGGGCGATCTCGCGCGGACCCCAGCCGAGCTCGTTGACGGCGACCCGGACTTCGCCGCGGCGACGTGTGATGCGCGCAAACAGCCGGGACGCGGAAGAGTGCGTCGTGGTTGTCCCTGACGGCGGCGAGCCAGCCGCCACGGTGGAAAATGCCGCCTCAATCGCCTCGGCCAGCTGCCGCCGGACCTGCGAGAAGGCGGCTGCGATGCTGTCCATCTGCGGCTCTAGATATCGAGTGAGCAGGCGACTGGTGATTTCGCGGAAGTTGATCCCGAGGTCTTCGATCCGCGAGCCATCCGGTACCGAGAAGTCGGCAGTGACCCGGATCAGGACCTCGTGCAGAAGGAGCCGCTGCGGCCGAAAGGCGACCAGCTCGCTCGGAGCAGAGCCGGTGAGCAGCTGCAACTCGGTGGCCGCGCCGACGCTGGTGGAGACGTTTTCGGGGCGGAAGATCGTGGACAGATGCCGCAGTTCCGCCGGCAACTGCGACATGATGCCGGGATTCCACGGCCCCGCATCCGACTGCGACGGTGCATCGGTGCCCGACATGCGCGTATCCGCCGCGCTCATCCGCAATCCGCCTCAGTGCACGGCTTGCCGTAGCCGAAGTGAAACACGCGGCTGTAACGGCCGACGGCGTAGTTCCTGCAATCCAGGTCCTTGTTGAATATAGGTGGTGGCGGCATTGTTGCGGATGCAGTGCCCGAGGCTGGCGATGACTGCGCGTATCTCGCCTTCGCCGGCACTCTCCAGAGAAAACTCAAGATTGAAGCATACTGCCCGCCCCGGCTGAAGCGCAGCGCGCCAGATGCGGAAACTGATACCCCATCCCCGGGCGCTCTATGGTTGGCGCCTGCGTTTATCCGCCGATCGTCGATGCAAAGCGCCGTACCTGACCCAGGGCACCATCCCGAATCATGGCATAGACACGCTCGGGGAAGCCGTCCGGCAGGCGGTTCTCGA
>VBNY01000168.1 GCA_005877705.1 Gammaproteobacteria bacterium | reverse complement strand
GGCCGAGCCCATCAGGTAATAGGCCTCCAACGGATCCGACACCCAGGCGCGCAGCGCCTCGTCGATCGCCGCCCGCAGCGTGCGGTCACCGCTGGTCACGGGAACGAGCTGCGCACCGAGCAGCCGCATGCGCCCGACATTGGGTGCCTGCCGTTCCATGTCGACCTCGCCCATGTACACCGTGCACGGGAGCCCCAGCCGGGCGCACGCCGCCGCGCTCGCCACGCCGTGTTGGCCCGCGCCGGTCTCCGCGACGATGCGTTTGGCGCCGAGCCTCTGTGCCAGTAGCGCCTGCCCGATGGCGTTGTTGATCTTGTGAGCGCCGGTGTGCGCGAGGTCCTCGCGTTTCAACCAGATCTTGGCTCCCCAGCGTGCCGACAGTCTGGAGGCGAACGTCAGCGCTGTGGGGCGGCCGGCCCATGTCTTGAGCTCACGAGTGAGGTCGGTCTGGAAATCCCTGGCGTGCAGGTGCTCGCGCACACCCTGCTCGAGCCGCTCGAGCGCTGGGATGAGCGTCTCCGGGACATAGCGGCCGCCGAACGGTCCGAAACGGCCGCGCGCATCCGGGAATTTTCCGGCGAGGCAGTCGGCCAACAGACGCTCGGCATCCAGAGTCGAAGCAGGTGCTGTCATACGGGGGTCCTTCTGTGCTGCGCTATATCAGTCCGTGCCGCGGACACGAATCTCACGATCTCCGCGGGGCTCTTGACCCCCCGGCGCTCCTCCACGCCGCTCGACACGTCCACACCAAAAGGCTGCACTTCCGCGATGGCCGAGGCGACGTTGGCGGCGTTCAGGCCGCCGGCCAGCACGAGTTGGGCGCGGCGCGCGATCCTGCGGGCCGTCGCCCAGTCGCTCGGCATGCCGGCGCCGCTCGCGAGCCCTTCGAACAACAATCGCGCCGGCAGTGATGCCTGTTCAGCGTCGCCTCCGCGCAGCACGGGCAGCAGCTCGAGTTGCCGCGGTAGCCGCAACATGCGCAGATCCGCCACATCGGTCTGCAGCACGTCCGGCTTGAATGCTGCCAGGATCTCATCGAGCGCTTGCTGCGTCGGATGGCAGGTGACGGCCACGCAGCGCACGCGTCCCCGCGCAGGTTGCGCGAGCAGGCTCGCCGCCGGCGGAGCCAGTTGCCGGGGCGAGTCCGCGAACACGAACCCGATCGCGTCCACCTGTGCCTCGAGAGCGGCTGACACCGCCTCTCGCGTGGTCATACCGCAGATTTTGATCCACATGGACGCTTACCTGACCGTTGGCGCGCCCCGTTACGAGGCGACCCCTGGAACCGCCGCAGCGCGCGCAGCGCGTCCGGCCCGGAGCATCGCGTTCGCCAGTGCGAGCGGATCACCAGCTTGCATCAGCGCACTGCCGACGAGCGCCAGGTCGTAGCCCGCCGCCGCGACGCGCCGTGCATCATCGGCCGACCCAACGCCGCTCTCGGCAACACGCGCCATGCTTGTCGGCAGCAGCGGCGCGAGTTGCTCGAGTCGCCGGGGAACGACCTGCAGCGTGGTCAGGTCGCGGCAGTTGACTCCGGCCAGCAGCCCGGTGAGCGGGTGGGCGGGCCGCGCGAGGAGCCCATGCAGCAGTTCAATGTCATGTTCGTCGAACGCTTCCAGCAGCACGAACATTCCAAGTGTGTGCGCGCGCTCGAGCAGTGCTTCAATCTGCGCCTGCGGCAACATGCGCAGGATGACGAGGACGCCCGCCGCACCGGCCAGCCGTGCTTCGCTGACCTGGTAGGGATCCACGAGAAAATCCTTACGCATTGCCGGCACCCGCAGCGGCGCCAGGGCGCGCGCGGCGATCTCCAGATGCGCCATGGATCCGTCGAAGCGACTCGGCTCGGTGAGCACCGACACCGCCGCTGCGCCCGCCTGCGCATACACGACTACGCGCCCCGCCACGTCTTCAGCGGCCGGCCTGAGCTGTCCGGCGGCAGGCGAGCGCAATTTGAGCTCCGTGATGAGGTCGAAGCCGGTCGGACTGCGCCGCAGCAGCGGTGGCGGCGCTGCAGCGAGCGCCCGCGCGAGCAGCGCGGCGTCCGAACAGGCTCGCTGGGCGGCGTGCACTCGTTCACGGCTGCCTGCGGCCATCTGCGCGAGGAAATCGGCGCTCATCGCGTCTGTTCTAACTGGACCGCCGGCCCAGGCCGCAACGCCGCCAGCGCCTCGAGCACCCGGCCAGCGGCGCCGCTCTCGATCGCGTAGGCCGCACGCTCGACGCCTTCACGGCGATCGCGCGCCTCGCCGGTGACTTCCAGCGCCAGCGCGGCGCCGAGCAGCAGGCAGTCCCGGTGCGGTCCACGATCCTCCCCATACAACACGGCGCGCAAGGCGCGCGCGTTGTGTTGGGCATCGCCTCCCGCAAGGTCGGCGGCCCTGCAAGGGGCGAACCCATATTCCTGCGGCGTCCGCACCTGCTCCTCGACGTGTCCGGGACGCACGTCAAACACCCTGAACGGGCCGATCGGCGTCGGCTCGTCCCACCCCGCAGCGCCGTGCACAACCAACGTGCGCTCGATCTGCATGCCCGCGATCGTTTGCGCAATCAGCTGCGCCGCTTCGAGACTGAACGCGCCGATGACATGAAACGGCGGCTGCGCCGGGTTCGTCAGCGGCCCGAGGATGTTGAAGACAGTGCGCACACCGAGCGTCGCACGGATCGGCGCGAGCGCCTTCATGGCCGGGTGGTAGTGCGGAGCGAACAGAAACGTGAAGTTGCAGGCGCTGAGGCAGGCGCCGGCCGCCTGCTCATCAAGCGGCACCTGCAGGCCGAGCGCCTCGAGCACATCTGCGCTGCCGGCGCGGCTCGAGATCGAGCGGTTGCCGTGTTTGAGCACCGGCGTGCCGCAGGCGGCGGTCAGCAGTGCCGTGCCCGTGGAGATGTTGAGGCTGCCGGAGGCGTCGCCGCCGGTTCCGACGATATCTATTGCGCGCAGACCGGCGGGGATCTGCGGCCGTCGCGCGAGGCGGCGCATCGCCTGGGCGAAGCCGCGAAGCTCGTCCGCGACGACGCCCTTGGTGCGCAGCGCAGCGAGAATCGCTCCCGCCATGGCGGGCGCCCCGCCCGGGTCTGTCAGGTGCGTGAGCAACTCCTCCGCCTGCGACTGCGAGAGATCGCGTCGCTCGAGCAGCCGCTCCAGCAGCTCACGCGGAGACTGCATGAACCCCTCCAGCGGTCGGCTCACGAGTGCGCTCACCGCCAGTGAACTCAAGGAAGTTCTGCAGGAGCCGTGGACCGTCCGGTGTCAGGATGCTCTCGGGATGGAACTGCACCCCTTCCACCATCAAGGAGCGGTGCCGCACCGCCATGATCTCGCCCTCGGCCGTCCGCCCGCTCACCTCGAGCTCCGGCGGCAACGCCGCCGGAGCGGCGATCAGGGAATGATAACGCCCCACCTCACAAGGCTCGGGCAACCCCACGAACAGCGTGCGGCGGTCGTGTGTTACCCATGATGTCTTGCCGTGCATGAGGCGATCGGCGCGCACCACCTTGCCCCCGAACACCTCCACGATCGACTGGTGCCCGAGGCAAACGCCGAGCACCGGGATCCGGCCGGCGAGCGCACGGATCATGTCCATCGACACGCCGGCATCGTAGGGGGTGCCCGGACCGGGGGAGATACACAGATGAGAAGGCGCCAGCGCGAGCGCCTCCGCCGTCGTGATCGCATCGTTGCCACAGGCATGCTCGCACCCTGTTGCGCGCGCTCGGCGCTCATCGTCGCTCCTCGGCGTCCGTCACGGGTCGCCCGTGCGAGACATGCCCGCACCCTCCGCGAGCTCGAGCGCTCGCACCAGCGCCGCGCTCTTGGCCAACACCTCCTCGTGTTCCGTCTCCGGCACACTGTCAGCAACGATGCCCGCACCCGCTTGATAACTGTACTCATCACCGCGGAAGACGAGCGTACGGATGGTAATCGCGTGGTCCATGTCGCCGCGTGCGCCGAAGTAGCCGACAGTGCCTCCATACAGACCGCGGCTCACGGGCTCCAGTTCATCGATGATCTGCATCGCCCGCACTTTCGGCGCACCAACGAGCGTGCCTGCCGGAAACGCAGCCGCGAACAGATCGAACGCGTCGCGGCCCGGCGCCAACTCACCGTTGACGCCGCTTACGATGTGCATCACATGGCTGTAGCGCTCGATCGCGCGATACGGATCGACCTGCACGCTGCCGGCGCGGGCCACGCGGCCGAGATCGTTGCGCGCCAGATCGACGAGCATGACGTGCTCGGCGTTCTCCTTCGGATCAGCGCGCAGCTCAGCCTCGCGCGCCAGATCGATGGCGGCGTCATCGGAACGCGGCCGCGTCCCGGCGATGGGGCGCAGCTGCGCCCGGCTGCCCTTCAGCTTGACGAGCGCCTCGGGCGAGGAGCCGACGACCGTCACATCGCCGAGCGCGCAGTAGTACATATAAGGAGAGGGATTGATCAGCCGCAACGCCCGATACACCTGGAACGGCTCGAGCGCGTGCCGGCCACAGAAGCGGCTCGACAGCACG
>VBNY01000167.1 GCA_005877705.1 Gammaproteobacteria bacterium | reverse complement strand
CGTGAGCGACGATAGACTCCACATCGTCGCCAACGGGATTGCGAGCGTCCTACGCTTCGATGTGCTGATCCTGGCGACCGGCGCGACCGATCGGCTCGCACCCGTCGCCGGCTGGACAATGCCCGGTTGCTACAGCCTCGGCGGCGCCCAAATTGCGCTGAAGGCGCAGGCATGCAGCATCGGCGCGCGGCCGGTGTTCCTCGGCACCGGCCCGCTTCTTTACCTCGTTGCCTTTCAATATCTGAAGGCCGGCGTGATGCCGGCCGCAGTGCTCGATACTGCCCCCTTCACGGCACAACTCAAGGCGTTGCCGGACCTCGCCGTGCGCCCGGGCATCCTCGCGCGTGGGCTCATGTTCCGCGTGCGCGTGTGGGCCGCCGGCGTCCCAATCGAGAACGGCGTGGTGCCAATCGCAATCGACGGAACCGAGGAGGTGGCGGGCGTGCGCTACCGGGCCGCCGACGGCACTGAGCGGCGGTTCGCGTGCGACGCGGTCGGAATCGGCTTCCACCTACGCTCGGAGACGCAACTGGCCGACCTCGCCGGCTGCGCATTCGCCTTCGATGTTGGGACCGGACAGTGGCGACCGGAGGCCGACAGTGACGGACGCACCACTCGTGCGGGCGTCTACGTTGCGGGCGATGGCGCCCGCATGCTCGGTGCGGACGCGGCCGAGGTGGCCGGCAAACTCGCTGCACTGGCGGCTCTCACCGATCTGGGAACCGAGGTCAACATGACCGAGGTGGCGCGCCTGCGGAAGCGGATGAGCCAACTCGATCGCTTTCGTCGCGGCCTCGCCACGGCTTTCCCATGGCCCGCGTGGCTAGCGGCGGCATCGTCAAATGAGGTGATCGTCTGCCGCTGCGAGGCGATCACCGCAGGGGACATCCGCGATGCGGCCATCGCGAAGGATGCGCCCGAACTGAACCGCGCCAAAGCGCTCTCGCGGATCGGCATGGGGCGTTGTCAAGGCCGCTTCTGCGGCTCGGCCGCCGCTGAGATACTCGCCGAGGCACGCGGCGTATCCCTTGCCGAGGTGGGCCGACTGCGCGGCCAGCCGCCGATCAAGCCTTTGTCGATGGGGACGGTCAAGGAGCAGGATGCATGAACGCGGCGGACGTCATCGTCGTGGGCGGCGGTATCATGGGCACATCGGCGGCTTTCTTCCTGCGCCGTCAGGGGAAATCGGTCATCCTGCTCGAACGGGGCCTGATCGGCCAGCAGGCGAGCGGTGTCAATTTCGGCAATGTCCGCCGCCAGGGGCGCTATCTGCACCAGCTTCCGCTGGCCAACCGGTCGCGCGCGATCTGGGAACACCTGTCCGAGCTGGTCGGCGAGGATTGCGAGTTCGTTGCCGCAGGCCACCTGCGCGTCTGTTATACCCGCGAGCAGGCTGACAGGTTAGAAGCCTATGCGCGAGACGCGCGGGACTACGGTCTCGATCTCGAAATGATTTCGACCAACGCGTTGCGCACCCGCTTCCCCTATCTGGGGCGCGAGATCATCGCGGGCTCCTACGATCCGACCGGCGGCCACGCCAATCCCCGACTCACGACGCCTGCCGTCGGCCGGGCCGCAAAGCGCGCCGGCGCGGATGTGCGTGAGGAGTCCGAGGTGACGGCAGTCGCAAAAGTTGGCGACGACTTTGTCGTCGAGGTAGCGAGCCAAGGTGAACTGCGTGCGCCAGTGCTGCTCGTCACCGCTGGTGCTTGGAGTGGAAAGCTCTCGGCTATGTTCGGGGAGCTTGTCCCGCTTGCGGTGCATGGGCCCCAGATGACCGTCACCGAGCCCCTTCCATACCGGATCGCGCCCACAATCGGTGTCGCGACGCCGCACCTTCACGAAACGGTGTATTTCCGCCAGGTGAAGCGCGGGAACATCGTCTGCGGTGGCTTCGCGCGTGGGCCGGCCTCGAACGAGACCAATCGCGCGACGGTGCTGCCCGAGGCCATTCTCGGCCAAATGGAACAGCTGCGCCGTGTTATGCCGGGTTTCGCCAGGGTCAACATGATTAGGAGCTGGAGCGGGATCGAAGGCTACCTGCCCGATGACGTGCCGATCATGGCATCCAGCGCTACAACGCCCGGCCTGTTCTACGCCTTCGGCTTCTGCGGCGCCGGTTTCCAGATCGGTCCAGGTGTCGGGGATGTCATGGCGGAGCTCATCGCCCGCGGCACCACGACGACGCCCATCGCGCAATATGGGATTTCACGCTTCGCAACCGTGCAAACAAATGCCAAGGTGGCGGAATGTATGGAATAAAAAGTCTCGTGTGCCGCGCAATGCAGCCGAATATTGTTCCGCACAGCGCTTAAGTTATACGGGGGTCTTAAGCCGGAGCATGCCTATGAAAAAGATGCACTCGACCGTATGAGCACCTCTACCCAGGCGGCTGTGGCGACTGAATACGCGCCCGCGCACGTGACTTCAGTGCCGCGGGTGGGCGCAATGCCTGCCCGGGCGCGAATCGCCTCCATCGATGTGATGCGAGGCCTCGTGATGGTGATCATGTTGATGGATCACGTACGCGAAGCAATCTACCGGCATCTGCAAGTCGGCGACCCGATGAATGTTGCGACGACTGCACCCGAACTGTTCTTCACGCGTCTATCAGCACATCTGTGCGCTCCGACATTCGTGTTCCTCACGGGCTTGTCGGCCTGGTTGTATGCGCATCCGCCTGCGGGGGGCACGCGTCCTGTGCGCGGCTTTCTGGTGAAGCGCGGTCTGTTGCTCGTAGTCCTCGAGCTGACATTGGTCAACTTCGCGTGGTCCGGAGAGGTCCCACCGACCGTCCTCTGGCTGCAGGTGATCTGGGCGATCGGCCTCAGCATGATCGTGCTCGGCCTGCTGAGCGACTTGCCGCGTTGGGCCCTGGCCGTCCTGGGGTTTGTGATCGTCTTTGGACACAACGCGCTCACGCCGGTCACATTTGCGCCCGGCAGCGTGTTCTGCATTAGCGAGTATACCTGGTCGCAGATGGTCCGCTGAAGATCAAGGTGACCTATCCCTTGTTGGCATGGATCGGTGTCATTCTCCTCGGATATGCCGCGGGGCCGTTGTATTCGCGCGCCGTGGCCACCGCTCGACGTACCAGGATCCTGCTCGCGCTCGGTATCGGATGCCTGTGTATGCTCGCCGTGCTGCGCGGCTTCAACATTTACGGCGAGACGTTGCCCTGGGTGCAGGGTGCGGATTTCGTCCATACGCTGATGTCCTGGGTCAACTTCACTAAATATCCTCCGTCTCTGGACTTTCTGCTGCTCACGCTTGGCGTCGCCTTCCTGTTGCTGGCGGGCTTCGAGTCCCGCGACAATCGTGTGACGCGTGCGTTGGTCATTTTCGGCGGAGCGCCCATGTTTTTCTACCTGCTGCATCTGTACACACTGCTGGTGTTATATCGAGTGGCACTCGCGGTATTTGGCCCGAATCACGGGGATCGGTTCGGTGTCGATCACGTCTGGTGGATCTGGGTGTCCGCAGCCGCGCTCGCGTGTGCACTTTATTTCCCGTGCCGCGCGTTCACCCGATTCAAACGCACGTCCTCCCAGGCCTGGGTACGCTATTTCTGATGGGCGCTCTGACTCTTCGGCGCCTGGAGATACACGATCTCGGCGGTGTTTTGCGGCTCAGTCAGGCGGAACGCTGGCCTCACCGTCTGGAGGATTGGCAGTTTCACTATCGCCTGGGGCGGGGTTGGGTCGCTTGCGACGCCGATGGCCAGCTGCTGGGCACGGCCTCGTGGTGGGCTTACGGCGATCGATTTGGAACGGTCGGGCTGGTTCTAGTCGACCAGAGCCATCAGGGGCAGGGCATCGGGCGGCAGCTGATGAACGCTGTGCTGAACGAGACCGGGTCGCGTGTGCTGCAACTCGTGGCGACCAAGGCGGGACTTACGCTTTACCAGCGATGCGGATTCCGCGAACGACACGGGATCGAGCAGCATCACGGCATCGCGACGGACAATCCGGCTTTGGCCGTGCCGCCCGACACCGTGCTGCGAGCGGTTTCGCGCACCGATCTCGCCGCGCTCTACGATCTGGACGGCATCGCCGTCGGTGCGAGCCGACAGCAGGTGATCAGCGCGGTCTTTGACGCCGGTGGCGGGGTGCTTGCTCACCGGAACGGACAGGTGGTGGGTTTCGCCCTGGTGCGGCAATCCGGCCGCGGAGCGCTCATCGGCCCGGTCGTCGCTGACGACCAACCGCTCGCAATCGCTTTGATTGCGCATCAACTGAAGACGACCCGCGGTTTCACGCGCGTCGATGTACCGACGGATGCCGTGCAGCTCGCGGAGTGGCTCGAAACGGCCGGCCTCGCCTGCGTTGATCGTGTCACGACCATGGTCCGCGGCGCTGTGCCGGAGGAACACCCCGGAGCGCGCGTCTTCGGACTCGTGTCCCAAGCACTGAGCTAGCCTGAGACGGCATGAGCGTTCTCTACAAATCCGACATTGCGCGTGGCCGCATCTGGGCGAGGATTTTTGCCGAAGAGGCACCCGACATCGAATTCCGCGTGTGGCCCGAGACCGGCGACCTCGCCGCGGTGGAGTACCTGATCGCATGGCAGCCGCCGCCGGGATTGCTGGCAGCACTGCCCAATCTCAAAGTCCTGTTCTCATCTGGGGCCGGAGTGGATCAGCTCGACCTGTCGACCGTTCAGCCAAGCGTACCAGTGGTGCGTATGGTCGAGCCCGGCATCGTGAATGGCATGCTCGAGTACGTCACCCTGTCGGTGCTGGCCCTCCATCGGAATCTGATCGACTACATTCGCGCGCAAGCGGCCGGCGCGTGGCAGCCCGTCGACGTCGCTCCCGCCTCTGCGCGCAGCGTCGGAGTCATGGGACTCGGTGTTCTCGGGCAGGCGGTGCTGGAGCGGCTCGGTACATTCGGTTATTCCCTCTGCGGATGGAATCGATCGCCGAAGGACATCCCGGGCGTCACCTGTTACGCCGGGGCGCAGACCCTGGAGCGGTTTCTCGGACGGTGCGACATACTGGTCTGTCTTTTGCCCCTGACTGCGGCAACACATGGAATTCTCGATCGCCGCCTGTTCTCGGCTCTCCCGCGAGGGGCCTCACTGATCAACGTCGGTCGTGGCGGTCATCTTGATCAGCGGGCACTGCTCGAAGCGCTCGATTCCGGGCACCTCTGCGCGGCCATCCTCGATGTTTGCGAGCCCGAGCCGCTGCCGCAATCCCACCCATTCTGGAGCCACCCGCGCATTCTGCTGACACCGCATATCGCGAGCATGACGCAGCCCGAGACGGCGGCGTTGATTCTGCTCGAGAATATCCGCAGGCACCGGCGCGGCGAGCCGCTGCGCCATGTGATCGATCGCGGCAAGGGGTACTGAGATGGAAGGGTACTGAGGTGAAAGGATACTGAGACCGTGCGACTCATTGACTTCAAGGTGCTCAGCTTCGGCTGCTACGGCGCGCTGATCGACCGCGAGTCCGGCATCTACGCCGCGCTGCGGCCTCTGCTCGGGAACGGCCACGTCGGGCTGAGCCGGGAGGAAGTGCTCGCGACGTTCACACGGCACGAAGCAGCGCAGCAATCGGAAACGCCCGGGATGCTCTATTCCGGCGTGCTGATAGAGGTGCACAGGCGCCTTGCGAGGGAATGGGGCGTGCTCGCTTCGGACGATGACCACGCCCTGTTCGGCAAGTCGGTGCCGCAGTGGCCCGTATTCGCCGATGTGCCCGCGGGCCTGCAATACCTGAAGCGCTATTTCAAGCTCGTCGTTCTCTCGAATACCGACCGGGAAAGCTTCGCGGCGAGCAGCCGGCGGCTCGAAGTCCGCTTCGATGAGGTGGTCACGGCACAGGAGATCGGCTCTTACAAACCCGAGCCGAGAAATTTCGAGTACCTGGTGAGCCGGGTCGCAAAGCTCGGTTTCGAGCGGCGGCAGATCCTGCATGCCGCCCAGAGCCCGGTCCGCGATCTGGTCCCGGCCGGCCGTTGCGGGCTCGCCTCGGCGTGGATCGACCGCCGCCACGAAAAACCCGGCGAGGGTGCTACAGTGGCGCCGGCCGGCTCCACCCGCTGCGAGTTTCGCTTCCCGAGTCTCGTGGACATGGTGAAAGCGCATCAGGAAGAATTGCGGGCCTGAAGCCGCACTCCCGCCATTCCCGGTTGAGGCCGGATTCCCAGGTGAGGATCATGTCCTGATGGCCGCACTCAAGCTCGATCGGATCGATCTCAACATACTGTCCCAGTTGCAGCGCAACGGCCGCATTACCAATATCGACCTGGCCAAGGCCGTCGCCCTGTCGCCGAGCCCGTGTCTGCTGCGCGTGAAGCGGCTCGAGGAAGCCGGCTACATCGTGAGCTACAACGCCCGGATCGATCTGGCCAAGCTGGGCGAGACCATCACGGTCTTCACGGAGGTCACGCTGAACGACCATCATCGCGAGGACTTCATCAAGTTCGAGGCGAGCATCCGTACGATCGACGAAGTGGTCGAATGCCATCTGGTCAGCGGCGGCTATGACTACCTGCTGAAGTTCCTGACGCGGGGCGTATCGCACTACCAGTCCGTGATCGAAGACATTCTCGAGCGCGACATCGGCATCGCGAAGTACTTCAGCTACATCGTCATCAAGTCGCCGATCGAGAAGCTGCACTACCCGCTCGCCAAGTTGTTCACTACGGAGCGCTAAAGACGCGCCCGGTGCCGGGCTTGACGCGCGCCGGCCGGACTCGTCCCAACCGACGGGGCTCGACTTCGCGAACGCCCAGGGTGCCCGCGCCGTCCCGAAGTCGGCGCGTGCAGCCACGCCGCGCTTCAGAAGCTGTATAGACCCCTGACGGCGAACGTGCGGGGAGCGCCGGGATTGACCCAGAGCTGTGCGTAGGAGCTTTTCCGTCATCTCGTAAGATGCAAACAGCTTCGCGAGCGTGTAGGCCGGCAGATAGAAGGTCGTGCCCGTTTCGCCCAGGCGCTTGTCCACGTAGTTCGCACCGGCTCCCAAGCTCAGAATCCTCTCACCGAAGGTGAAATCGCGAAACAGCATCAGATTTCCGCTATGGGCCGGAACATTGATCAACGCAGTTCCGGCGGCGAGCGGCCTCGCGAAATCGGGGTCGAGCAGCGATTTCGAGATATAGGCGTCGACATAGGCATAAGACAACATGACCCGCAGGTCCAAGGGTAGCCGGGCCGTCACATCGACCTCGACGCCCTTGCTTTCCGCCGCGCCGACGGCAAGCGAGAAACCTGCATTCACCGGATCAGCGGTCAGAACATTGGTTTTGTCGGTCTTGAAGAGGGCGATCGTACCGGTCAAGCTTTTTTCCGGGGTTTCGAACTTGGTGCCGATCTCATAGGACTTGGTCGTTTCGGGCGCGAAGGCAACACGGTGGGCATCCTGACCGGTATTCGGGCGGAAGCCTTTCCCGTAGCTGGCATAAAATGATACGGCCTTGATTGGCTCATAGACCAGCCCGACATCCGGGCTGGTCGCGGTCACGCTCTGATGCGACAGCGTGTTGGATATCCTGTCCTGGAGCGACTGCCTGAAATCATCGTAGCGGACGCCCACGTGAAGTTTCCATTGCTCCGTGAGATCGATGTGGTCATGGGCATAGACGCCCCAGGCCTGATCTTTTTCCAACGTGCTGGTGAACGGCGAAAGCGGCGGCAAAATCCCATACACGGGATCGAAGATGTCGATCGCGTTGAG
>VBNY01000166.1 GCA_005877705.1 Gammaproteobacteria bacterium | reverse complement strand
CAGATCGGGACTACAAACAATCGCTTCAAAGTCGCGCCACTTTCGCAGAGTGACCGCGAGTCCCGCCGATATCAGCGGGTCGCCGTGCGCAATGAGCACCTTTATTCTGGAGGGTTGGGACATTGCCCTATCCTTGCTGCGGCGACCTGAGAGCCATTCAACTAGATCTCTGGTCCCGCGGCAGCGCCGCGGGAATTCCGTGGTCAATGTGCGTCGGTGTGCGCTCGCGCCGGACAGACGTTCTGATCGCACGGATCGCTAACGTTACGAGATATGCGTTAAGCCCCACGCTGGCGACAAGCAAAGCCGTGGAAATCGCCGTGGCAATCGCGAGCACCGTGCGAAGCATACTCGTCTCCTTCCAAACACCGAACCATCGGCGCAAGGGAACTGACTGTGTGATCCTGGATGAGGACTCTATTCTTCCGCCGTGTGCTCGAACAAGCCGACTTCCGTTGATGGAGCGTTTCACGACAGTTAACATCACAGTCCTTTGCATCTATTCACTAAACAAGACCTCGCACACCAACTGGCCGGCTGGCTCAACCCGGGCTATCATCAGCGTGCAAGCTGCGTGGTCCTAGGGTCCGTAAACGGCGCCCGTCGCGAGTGCACAATCTCATCACGCCGCGATGCCGAGATGCATTGGATCGTGTGATCCACGAACGTTCGTACCTTGGGTTGCAGGTGTTTGCGGCTGACGTAGAGCGCGTAAAGATGGGGGTGCCTGAGCGAATGTTGCGTGAGAACTGGGCACAACGCGTCTCTGAACACTGGGTCTTCAAAGATAATCTGCGGCAGTGGGGCGAGCCCGATACCGGCGCAGACCGCGTGCGCAACGGCGACGGTCATCGATGCGAAGCGCAGGACAACCCGTGCGGGCACTTCGACTTCGCCGCTGGCGCCCGTCAGGCGCCAGGACTGTCCATTACCAATCATCACGCTGTCGTGCTGGGCGAGTTCCTGGGGAGCTTTCGGGATACCACGACGCCTCAGATATTCCGCTGACGCCGCAATGACGAACGGCATCGGCCCCAGGGGACGTGCAATCAGCCCGGCCGGCAGCGGGTCCGCTGTGGCGCGTAGGGCGAGATCGTAGCCCTCCGCGATAAGGTCTACGAACCGATCTTCGAACGAAATGTCGACCACGACTTCCGGATACTGTCGCCGGTAGGCAGCGAGCACATCCACCATTGATCGGGTGGCGGTCCAAGACGGAGCGGTAATCCGCAGCGTGCCGCGAGGCGCGCTGTTCACGGACCCAACCGCCAATTCCGCCCCTTGCATTCCTTCAAGAATGCCCTTGCAGCGCTCGAAAAAAAGTCTGCCGGATTCGGTGAGACTCAAGCTACGGCTGCTGCGGTTGAGCAGGCGGGTTCCCAAATGCGTCTCGAGGTGCATGACATGCTTGCTGGTCATTGCCGTGGAAACACTCAAGCGGTCCGCAGCCCCGACAAAACTGCCAGACTCGACGACTTGCCGAAAGACCTTCATGCTGACTAGAGTATCCACTCTCGAGATTGCCTGGCCGGCCGCAGAACGTTTCCGCTGCCGCGCAACCAAGCGCCTCCGGTTCTAATTGTTGTGTTCCCGAACGCGTTTTGGACATTCATCATGCGGAGGGCAGGCGGGGTTTCTGGCGGCGGGTAGCCGTCTCTCCCGTTAGGGAGAGGCTGCGACCTTCGTGTGCGCTGCAGGATGAAGGTATGTCCGCCCGTTCCCGGCGCGGGCTGGTTGAGGCGAGCGCATCCGGCGTCAACGGTGGCGGCAGACCGAGGAGCGAGATCGTGCTGTGGCCCAGGCGACGGACAGTGATCTCAGCACTGGCCGCAACCGAGGGTCCGATTCAGGGCCCGCCGGGCCGCCGCAATGCGGCCTCGGCGGGCAGGAGGACTCTTTAGTGGCTATCGAAGAAAGACTTCACTGCCGACACGCAAAACGGCGGCACGAGCGCCGTGTGATACGCCTGAAGCACCGCGGATTTTCCGCCGTCGCTAGCGCCTCTGATCACGGCAGCGAATGCGACCAGGGCCTTGGCGACAGCAAACCGGGCCTTGAGATCCGAATACGGATCCCCGCTCGAGAAGTGGGAGTCGACGTCCAGGATCGTGATTGAGCTGTTGGGCGGCGCAATCGGCGCCCAATATCCCTGCATCAACTGGGTATTGAGGTAGAGCACCGCCGGATCTCCATTCCCCGCGCACAGCAGGACGGGGGCGGTCGGCGTCCAGTTTCTGAGGTCGTTCTGCTTGAGGGCTTGCCGCAGCGTATTGCCCGGGGTCGCGGGCGGCAAGCCCGTGGTGGTCGTTGGAAATCCGCCGTCGGGCGCTGCTTGGGCGTCCCGAAGATAGCCTAAGCGAAAGCTGTTGGTGACCAGATTGTCCGCGCCGAAGCCTATTGCGAAGGCCGGGGCGAGCTTGCGCGGGGTAGTCGCCGGAGTCATTGCAGCGAACTCGGGAGCGGGCGGCGTGCTGCTGAAAAGCGCGCTGCTCGGCAGTCTGCCCTGGGCATACAGCGTGCTCAGATTAATCGTGGTGGGCAGGAGCGAATCGATGCCCGTCGCGTATCTGGCTTCGAACACATCCGTCGTGCTGGAATAGATGTTTCCATAGGCATGCTGGTAGCTGGAGACGAGCATGGTAAAATCCGCCGGCGCACTCACAGGGACCTCGCCCATGAAGGCTGCGTCCACGAATGCAGACATCGCGTAGGGGCCCGACATCGGCGCCGAAGCCGTGACCGCAGTTCCGGCCGCCTGCAGCGCGCGGTGAGTGGCCATCGCGACAAACCCGCCCTGCGAGTATCCGGTCACGAACAACTTGTGGTTGTCGCTCGAATTCGTCGCGGGTAAAGCAGTTTGTGCGGCGGACAGCGCATCGATCATGTCCTTGGATTGCTGGTCCGCGTTGAGATACGGATGATAGTCCAGAGTCGAGCTATCGTATCCGGCATAGTTCGGAGCGACGATGATGTAGCCGTTGGCGGCAAAGATGGTCGCGAGCAGCAATCCCTCATCGCTGTTTGACAGATCGGCAATATTGAAGCCCCTGGACCCCGCCCACCCATGTGCGTAAAGCAAGATTGGCCGCGGTCCCTGGCATTCCGCGTTTGACCCGGTAGGAATCATCAGTGCGCCGGAGGCGGTGGTGGCTTCGCCCTTTCCGCCGACCGTCTCATACTGCAACTGGTAGACGTCGACCGAGCACGTGGGTGAAAACGTGAGCTCCACCAGATCCTGGACAAAATCGCTACCGCTCAGCCTGGAAAGGAGATCGGATGGCGAATAAGAGCCGAGCTTCGGCGGAGGACTGTTGAGTAACTGCCCGCGTTGCGGGCCCGTTGTGGTCGCTGCAGCATTGCCGCTGCCTTTGCCCGCATATGCACTCGAGAGCGACACGGCAACAACCAAGGTCAGGAGATGGATCGTGCGCATCGGCGTCCCCTCAGGAGCGTCAGTCGACCCTGGACTCGGGCCTCACGCAGAAACTCACGAGCTGCAAAAAAGTTTCCAACTCGCGAGGCGGT